>JALRIU010000152.1 GCA_023255355.1 Pseudomonadales bacterium
ATCGTTGTTAGCTGGGAGTGCTGAAGCAATAAATCTTTGCGATCTTATAACTTCGCAGGTTGCAATCCTTGAGCCGATTGCCAAAACCTATGGCATCAAAATTCGTTCCGAATGCGATGCTTTACCGCAACACCTGCTCAACGTTCAAGTGCAAATTGTGCGTCAGTTAATTTCAAATCTATTAAAAAACGCTATTGTGCATTCAGGTGGTACGTCGGTTCTGATCGGGGCAAATGGAAGACAAAAGGGGAGTACGCTTTCAGTCGAAATTTGGGTCGAAGATAATGGCACAGGTATCGAAGAGGATGAGATAGATAGATTGTTCTTGCCGTATCAGCGTGGTAATAGCAATTCAGAAGGAACTTGGCTAGGTCTGTATATTTGCCGCGAAATAGCTCATTTAATTAGTGGGGATCTTCGTTTTGAAAGTAACCCACAAGGCGGTAGTCGGTTTATTATTCAATTTGAGGCAGACATTCTTTCGGATACCAAGCAAGAATCAGATGAGATGTTTTCATTTGATGGTATGAGGATATTGGTCGCTGAGGATAATGCCTCCTTGCAAATGCTTACTCAGCATATGCTTGAAAGAAGTGGTGCTTTAGTGACTATAACCGAAAATGGTCAAGAAGCGCTTGAAGGTTACAAAAATAATGAATTCGATCTAATTCTGTCGGATATCTTTATGCCAGTGATGGACGGCTATGAATTTGTAAAATCAATACGACAACTAAATTGTCGGCTACCTATTGTTGGTTTAACAGCTGCGACAATTGGTGATGAAACTAAGCTAATGCTTGATGCTGGCGCGGACACGGTCATTTCAAAACCGCTAAGCATTCAAAAGTTAAGTCGTTTTATGATCAAATATAGTGCTTATGATCAAAGTTAAACCTGCCTGTAACTACTTAACAGACTTAGGCGTATTAGCGATGATAGATTTTGGCTAAACGCAAATACAGCGGTTTTAGTGTTTGATATTGCTTGCTGTAAATATCTTTAAATAGTTGTTGGTATAAGGCTGCATTAGCGGGGTTGGGTTCAAATCGATCCCTGCTACCAGTCATGGCTTCACAGGCAGTTTGATAGCTCGTATGAAAGCCTAACGAAACGGCACCGATAATTGCTGCACCAAGTCCACTTGCTTCAAACGTTGAGGGGCGCTCACAGGGGCAGTTAAGTACATCTGCCATAATCTGCATCACCCCATCACTTTGTGATCCGCCACCGGCAACTCTGCAGACATTGATCGACTGCTTACCTCTTTTTTCTAAAAGTTCTTTGCCCTCTCTAAGACCGTAGGCTAAGCCTTCAATAATAGCGCGATAGATATGCGCCTGCGTATGACTGTCAGTAAAACCTAGCATACTGCCGCGTGCTTCTGGACCAGGTTCGCCCAATCCCGGATTCCAAAACGGTTGAACCACTAATCCAGATGCGCCGGGTGAAGTACTTTGTAAATGCGCCTCGAACAAACGTTCTGCCGTTGTTTGGCTATTGGTTGCCTGGCGAAGTTCATTTTGTCCCATGAGCTTTTTAAACCAACTGATCATCCAGAAACCCCTGAAAATTTGGATTTCTAGGTTGAAGACCTTGGGTATTGCGGCTGGATAGGGCGGAATAAAGGGACGTGGCTCAAGGTATTTAGCGTGGGTTACGTTGATAGTGGCGGTCGTTCCACAGGAGATGCTAGCCATACTGGAATCGATACAACCACTGCCGAGTACTTCGCAGGCTTTATCGGCAGCGCCTGCGATCACTGGTGTTTCTGCTGGGATACCAGTTTCAAGTGAGCATTCTGCCGTGATAGTGCCAAGTTGTGCGCCCGTCTCTACCAAAGTGGGAAGCTGGGATAGTTTGACTGGCATGCAGGTCCATTTCCAGTCACTCACAACGCACCAGTTGTGAGTTTTATAGTCAAAGGGGAGGTATCCCACTTGATTGCCAACGCTGTCTGCAATAGTGCCAGTAAGTCGATAGTTGAGGTAGCCAGAAAGCATGAGGTAGTGGGCGGTGTTGTGCCAAACCTCGGGTTGGTTTTGTTGAATCCAATTGATTTGACAGGCACTTTCTAGGTTGTCTATGGTCGTTTTAAGGCCTAAAAGCTTAAATAATAAACGCCACACAAATGGGCGTTTTGAAGTGACTTCTGCGCGTCTTTGATCTGCCCAAATAATAGCTGGACGCAATGCTTTACCCTGGTTATCTAGGTTGATCATGGTAGCGCGTTGCGTCGTAACCACTACACCGGCAACCTGTTGAGGATTTATTTTACCCTGTGACCAAAGCTTTTTGCAGGCTTGAGCGAGCGCCACATAAAAACCTTCAACGTCATGCTCCATCCAGCCTTCTTTGGGGGAGCTATAGTTATTCAAGGCTATTTGAGCCTTATCGAGCAAGTCACCTTGTTGATTAAATGCTAAGGCACGGATACTTTGGGTACCATTATCAATACTTAAAATAATGTCTTTATTCATCACGTTCCCTATATTTATTATGGTATTAGGTTACCTGGATTCATCAAGCCTTGCGGATCAATAGCGTGTTTGATTGATCGTAACAAGTTAACACCACCTTCGCCCAATTCTCTACCTAAATAGGGCTTGCGCAAGCGACCAACGCCATGGTGATGGGCAATGCCACCTCCCGCATCTGCAGTAGCATTAATGGCCTTGTCCCAACATTCAAAATATAATGCTTCCATATCGGCTACGTTTTCAGGCTTGCAGGCAAAAGTAAAATAAAGATTGATGCCAGAGCGATAGACATGCGAGCTATGAGCAGAGGCGTTGATTATAAATGGCACCGTTTTTAGTGCTGCTATTACGTTATCGTAAATGACGTCAATCTGTTGCCATGTCCCTGAAATTTCAATCGTATCGGCAATCCAGCCCATGTTAAATAAATCCTGCCACTCGGGCACGTGATTACGACGTTCTAACCACTGCTCGGCGGCTGTTGTGTCGATACTGTTGATACCTAATTTGTTAGCTAGCTTGGCAATTGCTTCAACCTCAGCATCGACGCGACTTGCGGGGCCTTCATGAACTAACAACAATAAGCCGTTATTATTCAAAGTGAAATCAGGAAAAAGTCTTGCTACCTCAGAGGCATCGTATTGGCGCATCACCGGCGGGCGCCAATCAGCTTGGACAATATTGCGTTGTAATGAAAAACCCTGCTGCATGCTTGGTGTGTGAAATACACTAAACGCGCGTTTTTCTGGCTGTCGGCGAAGGGATAAGGTGACCTTGGTCACGATGCCCATGGTTCCTTCGGCACCAATAAACAGATGTCTTAAATCTGGCCCTGCGGCTGCCCTCGGGGCTTTTCCTAAAGTGACAAGTTCTCCATGCGGGAGTACCACTTCAATGGCATAGATTATATCTTCGATATTACCGTATGCCGTTGAAAATTGACCTGAGGCACGTGTCGAGACCCAGCCTCCAACGCTACTAATAGCTATGGATTGTGGCCAGTGTCCAATCGTGAGGTCATGCTTAGCTACGGCTTCTTCAGCGATCAAACCATTGACGCCGCTTTCGAATGTGGCCAATAAATCGACTGAATTAATCTCACAAATTTTATTCATGCCGCCCATGTCTATTAAGATATCTTGGTCGCTGGGTTCGATGCCGCCACAAACGCCACTACCCAGGCCGAAAGGAACCACACTAAGCTTTTGTTTATGTGCAAAAGCCATAAGTGTTTGCACATCTTTAGTTTGAATCGGGCGCACAATACAAGCGGGTCTATTAATGGTTTGTTGTTGCCAGGCTCGATAGTGTTTGATACACCACCGATCAAAGCGATGTGCGTCTAAGCTGTCATTTTCTAGAATGACCCTGTCACCCATGAGCTCTTTTAAGGCATTTAGCTGTTCTTTATCCATAGTTACTTTGTTTCTTCGTTTAAAAGGTGTTGGCGCATTGCCGCATTGATTGATTGGCAATGAGTAATTTCAGTTTGCCTTTGTTCTTCGCTCCAGCCGAGAAGTTGTGCCATGATGATTGATGCAGGCTCTAAGCTTGCCATTCCAGCATCCGTATCAAACCAAGCACGACTACTGCGGCGGGCCCAATAATCCTCAAGTTTGACAGCACCCTCAACGAGAACGGCAAATCTAACTTCCGCAGAAAGATCGCCGCCCATATCGCGAAGTATATGTGCTTCACTGCCATAAAAACGTTGTAATCGGGATGATGTCGAGCCTTTAATCTCTTGCGAGAGCGGTTCACCGCCTGGCAAAGGTGTGCTTGCAGTTTGACATGCCTTAGCGGTAAAGCCATGGGTGGCTACAACTTTATCGACAATTCTTTCAGCCATTGCGCGATAGGCTGAGAGTTTACCGCCAGCAATACTTAGCATGCCCATGGGGCCAATCCAGACCTCATCTTTACGAGAAATCTCGGTCGCTTTTTGGCTGATATTTCCTACTAGCGGCCTAACCCCCGACCACATAGAGGTGACATCATCAGTGGTTAATTTGTTATTTGGAAAGTGATGGTTGACGGTGGATAATAAATAGTCGACATCCTTTGAGTAGATATCAGGCCAATAGTCATGATGCTCATAAAATTCATCAGTGGTGCCAATATAGGTTGTCTCACCATTAGGTACCGCAAACAAAATCCGTTTATCGTTGGCGTAAAGCACCATGGAATGTTTTATGGCTAAACGAGAGAAGGGCACGACAATATGGATACCACGGCTCAGCGCTAGACGAGAGGGTTGCTGTGGGTTTTCTAGCTGGCAGACTTTGTCTACCCAAGGGCCTGCGGCATTAACTAAGGATTTTGCTTTTATTTTGATAGTAGGTTCATTGGGTTTTATTTGCGATTGCACAGTTACATTAAAGTGTTCGTCTTTTGTGACGCGCACTACTTTGTTGTAGTTCATGGCAATTGCGCCCGATTTTACTGCTGCGCGTATGTTGGCAATTGTTAAACGGGCATCGTCTGTGAGGTATTCAATGTAGACTAGCGCGCTGTGAATCCCTTCAGTGTTGAACGACGGTTCATACTTTTTAATTTCGTCCACTGACCAGAGTTTGTGTCGATCTTCTTTGTCAACATTACCCAGCCATTCGTAAATGCTAAGTGCGACACGTAACATCAAAGACTCATGCCATGATCGAGCAGTTACTACATAATAGGATTTTTGCGCAAGGTGAGGGGCAATATTATGTAATATTTTACGTTCAGAGGCGCTTTCTTTAACAACCGCAATATCGCCTTTTATTAAGTAGCGCAATCCGCCATGTATCATCTTCGAACTTCTACTACTTGTCCCGCTCGCGAAATCTTTTGCTTCTAGCAAAGCAACCTTTAGGCCCCTAAGTGAAGCATCGCGAGCAATACCTGCACCAGTAATACCGCCCCCAATGACAACCAGATCAAACAGCGTTTCTTGGAGTTTTCTGGTTTGGTTAGTGCGGTCAAAGCATTGCAGTGAAGAGAAGTAGGTCATAGTTAATTCTTTGGTTGTTTTCACTAGAGTGTAGCAAGTATTATCAGAGATAAATGTCTATTTTTAGACATTCTGAACTGAAAAGCTCGAGGATATTTTTTATGGAAAGCAAAGCCGGTATGACAGAGTTTTTGCATGGGCTTGCTGTGTTTCGTGCCTTGGAAAAAACGCAGTGTGAAGAGCTTGTTAAACGTTGTAATTTTGAGCGGTATGACCGTCGACATGTCGTGCAGCGCAGTGGTGAAAAACATCATCATCTCTATGTTGTTGTGACAGGTAAGTTAGAAATGGAGGCGGTTTCGCCCTCGGGTGAAACCTTAACTTTGGCTGTATTTGGTCCCAAAAGTATGAGCAGCTGGTTAGCATTATTTTACGATGATGTGGCGCAGCGTAATTTAATCGCCCTTGCAGATACACGAGTTTTAGCGATACCGGCTAAGGCTATTAGAGAGATTTTGGATAATAAACCAAGTATTTACCCTGAGGTACTTAGACATGAAGGTAAGCGATTTCGTGCGGCGCTTGATTTGGCTCAATTGGTATTGAGTCCGAATCGCAGCAAGCGTTTGGCAACTTTATTAATGATGTTGGTTGAAGTTAGCGGCGATAGTAGTGACCAGCCAAGGGTGTTGATGACGCACGTCCAGTTGCAAAAGATTGCAAACTGCTCGCGGCAAGTGCTCCATCAAAATTTAAAACAGCTACAGCATATGGGGTTGATAGAGCAAGCCTATGGATTTATTAAACTCATCAACATTAAAACCTTAAAAAGCTATGCTAAGGAATCATAAATATTCTTTAAATTCTCCTAAATATTAGCTTTTTTAGCAAAAAATTCTGTTAAAGTGCAGTAAGTTGCTAAAACAATAAAATCACTTGGAGCAATTATGGAACCCACAATCGCAGAGTTGGTATTGGGCCGAACCCTGTTTGGTATCTCTATGGGAGATATTGGTCGCTATGGCCTGATGTTTATTATGTTGACCATGGGTATGACGCTTCAAGTTAAAGACTTTACGCTGTTACTGAAAAATCCAGGCTCTGTTTTGGCAGGCTTAATCGCTCAAATGTTACTGCTGCCCATCGTTGCTTTTGTGTTGATTTGGTTGCTGCAACCGCCCTTATACATTGCTGTTGGCGCCATTGTTCTCGCCTGTTGCCCTGGTGCTGCCACATCAAATTATTTTTGCTATTTGGCGCGAGGAGATGTTGCATTATCAGTGACGCTGACGGCAATAAGCGGCATGTTAGTGTTACTTACGATGCCAGTTTTCGTTAATGCAGGATTCATTATGTTAACTGATGCTGAGCAGGCCATCAGGTTACCAGTCTTACAAACCATGCAGCAGATCTTTTTGATGCTGATTTTACCCGTTGTTATAGGGATGAGTTTGCGGGCAATATTAGCTGAACCCTTAGCAAAAAAAATACAAACGGGTTTATCGATGCTCTCCTTTGGTTTGATGATGCTTGTGGTGGTTATGTCTTTATCGGGGCTGCAAGGACATTTCGTCGAACTCATTGTAAGTTGCGGTTTGCTAGCCTTGATAACCAATCTTATCACCATGTTTTGTGGTTTCGGAATTGGTAGCTTAATGGGTTTGGCAGATAAACAGTGCCGTGCGCTGACGGTTGAAGTTGGTATACAAAACTTCTTATTAGCGATGATTATTGCGCTAACTATTTTAAAGAATCCTGAATACGCTATTTTCCCTGTTGTTTACCTTGTGATGATGTATATCACGGTATTTGCTTACATCGCTTATTGTCGTTGGTTAGATTCAAAAAATGTGATTAAATTTTGAACAGGTGAAACCTTTTTGGATTTTACCTCCGTATAAACTTTATAAAAATAACATTTATTAGAGAGGAAAGTTTATGAAACGTTTATTTTTTGTAGGAAGTAAGCTAGACGAATTGGACTCTTTGGTCGATGAGTTAAATTCTCGTGGAATTAAACGACCGCAAATTCATGTTTTAACCAACAATGATGCTGAGCTGGCAGATCATCCCAAGTTACAAGATGTAGAAGCGGTGCTCCGTACCGACGTAGTTCATGGTACTGCCCGTGGTTCTGTTTTGGGTGCAGTTATGGCAACAGCTGTATTGGGGCTTGCCTATGCCGCAGGCTGGACAAGTGTTACATGGGTTCCTTTTATATTTTTATCGATTGTATGCTTAGGTTTCTGTACTTGGCAGGGCGGTTTGCTTGGTATTCAAATTCGCAACCATCGTTTTAGGCCATTTAACAAAGCTTTAAAACAAGGCAAACATATTTTAATGCTGGATATACCCAAAACTAGACTTGATGAAATGCGCTTGGCCGTATCTACCATGACGAATTTTAAAGAGCAGGGCGAAGGTGAGGGTGCTCCAGATT
>JALRIU010000091.1 GCA_023255355.1 Pseudomonadales bacterium
GAGAGGTGTCCCTACGCCGTGGTGGGGGAGGCCACCGAAGCACAACATTTGACCGTCAGTGATCGCCAGTTCGGAAACGAGCCGGTGGACCTGCCCATGTCCGTATTGTTTGGTAAACCGCCAAAAATGCATCGTGAAGTGACTCGCGTTAAAATCAATCATAAATCCCTTGATTTAGGCAGCGTCACCGTTGCTGAAGCGGCCGAACGAGTGCTTCAAGCACCTGCGGTTGCATCAAAAAACTTCTTGATTACCATTGGTGACCGGTCTGTGACGGGTATGGTCCATCGAGATCAAATGGTAGGGCCCTGGCAAGTTCCTGTCGCAGATTGTGCTGTGACTACAGTGTCTTACGAAGGATTTGCTGGCGAAGCAATGTCAATGGGCGAACGCACGCCGACAGCATTGATTGATGGCCCTGCGTCTGGACGTATGGCCGTTGGTGAGGCATTAACCAATATTGCATGTTCTTCTATTGCAAATATTTCAGATATTAAATTGTCTGCTAATTGGATGTGCGCAGCAGGTCATCCAGGCGAGGATGAAAAGCTATACGATACAGTTAAGGCTGTTGGTATGGAGCTTTGCCCGCAGTTGGGTTTAACCATTCCTGTGGGGAAAGACTCAATGTCGATGCGGACCACATGGCGAGATGGTGACGAGGATAAAGCGGTTACTGCACCCTTATCTTTAGTGATTAGTGCATTTTCTCCTGTGTCTGATGTGCGTAAAACACGCACTCCACAATTGCGCACGGACCTTGGTGCGTCTCAGTTACTGTTTATTGATTTAGGTGAGGGAAGCAACAGACTAGGTGCTTCGATTTTAGCGCAAACTTACAATCAAGTTGGTGATGCTTGTGCAGATTTAGATAATCCGCAATTGGTATTGAATTTCTTTAATGCTATGCAGCGTTTGTTAAACGATGAGTTAATCGTCGCTTACCACGATCGTTCAGACGGTGGTTTATTGGCGTCACTATGTGAAATGTGTTTTGCTGGACATTGTGGTGTTAATGTCGATGTTGCAAACCTTGGTCAAGATGCATTGGCAGCCTTATTTAGCGAAGAGCTCGGTGCAGTAATACAGGTGTTAGATGCTGATATCCATCACGTAAATTCAATTTTGGTCGATTATGGTTTGTCAGAAGTCACTCATTTACTGGGAACTATCAATGATAAGGATCGAATTATTATTGATGCCGCTAGTGAGAATCTAATTAATGCTCCTCGTCAGCATTATCAGCGACTATGGAGCGAAACGAGTTATCGTATCCAGGCGCTTCGTGATAATCCCGAGTGTGCACAACAAGAATTTGATACTCTTTTGCAAGATGATCCTGGCTTAAGCGCTGATTTGAGTTTTGCTATCAATGAAAATATTGCTGCGCCATATATCAATCTTGGTGTGCGTCCTAATGTTGCCATTTTGCGCGAGCAGGGTGTTAATGGTCAGATAGAAATGGCTGCCAGTTTTGATCGTGCTGGTTTTAATGCTATCGACGTGCACATGAGTGACCTAATGAGCGGCAGGGTATCCCTCGACGACTTTAAAGGCATTGCTGCTTGCGGTGGTTTCTCTTATGGCGACGTACTCGGCGCTGGCGAGGGCTGGTCTAAAACGATTCTTTTCAATAGTAAACTTCGCGATGCGTTTGAAGCCTACTTTAATCGACCCGATACCTTTAGTTTGGGTGTGTGTAATGGTTGTCAGATGATGTCTAACTTGCGTGACATTATCCCTGGCGCAGACCATTGGCCTCGTTTTGTTCGCAATAAGTCGGAACAATTTGAGGCCCGTTTCTCGCTGGTGCAGATCCAGCAAACTGCATCTATCATGATGCAGGGTATGGCTGGCTCCCATATGCCTGTGGCTGTAGCGCATGGTGAGGGCAGAGCGGAATTTAAAAACGCAGATCATTTGGCGCGTGTGCAAGCCTCGGGTACGGTGGCGATGCGTTTTGTTGATAACAATGTTCGTATTACAGAGCAATATCCTGCTAACCCAAATGGGTCGCCTGATGGTATTACATCGCTTTGTAGTCAAGATGGTAGAGCTACTATCATGATGCCTCATCCTGAGCGCGTGTTTAGGGCAATAACAAATAGTTGGTGCCCTGATGACTGGCAACAAGATGGCGCTTGGCTGCGATTATTCAGAAATGCCCGCGTGTGGGTAAATTAATTTTTAAATGCTCAATTGAGATAAGACAAACGTAATGAATAAATACCCTTTTTGGAA
>JALRIU010000099.1 GCA_023255355.1 Pseudomonadales bacterium
CCTGTTCTTGCAGATGAGCATCCGTTATTCCCAAACATGATTATGTTTGCAGGTGTGGGCGCTGAGGTGAATTACCAACCGGATCCTGAAGATCTGAGTGTGCTAAATTACGATAGGAACCAAATGGCTAAGACCATCGTCGAGATTGTGAACTTGTAAAAAGCCTTATACTAACTGATCGTGACTAGACTTTTTAGTATGAGGCTCACCAACAGTGACTGTTGCGAGACACCGGTTTTAGCAAAGATAGATCGCAATTGCGCACGGGCTGTATTGCGCGCAATGCCCAACTCGGCGGCACTTTGATCTAGGTTGGCACCTTCGGCAAGGAGTTTGGCCAACAGCGCTTCTGCACGAGTCAATTGGTAAAGTGACATTAAAATTCGGATATCGATGTCGTACTGTTTTTCTGGCGCGTTAACAAACACCATCATGTGCGGCGTTTTACTTGGTTCAACTGACGGATCAATCATCATTGGCTTGATCAATACCTCTAGTGGCGCCTTACCTGAGGGGCGGTCTACGGACAATGCTTGTACTTGAGGTGTTTCTTCTTTTTTGTGGGCTGCTAATATTTCAGTCAGGTATTCGTAAAGCTTAGTCTTTGCCTTGCTACTATCTAAATGAATGAGATCATTGATAATATGAAGACCATCTTTTTCACGGATTAACTCATCGGCAATAGCATTTCTTGAGATCACTTTGGCGCGTTCATCCAGGGTAATGACACCAATCGACTGGCGCGTAAGGGTCTTGCTGAACATGCGGCGCTCGTGATCAAGATTAATCAACTGGATACCATTGGCTACCGCACGTTGGATATGGCTCGATAGCATTTGTAAGAGGTTTTTTTCTTCTGACGCAAAATTTTCTGACTCTTTTGAGCGACAGAAACGCACGCTAAATCGTTGCCCGTTGGAGTTTCTTAGGTCCATGCCAATCATGTGGTAGATATCTAAAGGTTTCATACAGAATTTGTACAATTCTGTTTCTTCAAGATAGGCGTAGGGCGTATTTTGGTCGAGGGTTACAACTTCACCCCAGGGCAAATTACTCATCAAATTCGACGTGTAATATTTATCCGTATATGGATTGTTATGCGCGTCTGCGTAGGTTTTTTGCAGCTTGTCACAAGAAACAAAAAGCAATCCGCCATCATCATTGGAAGGTTCGCGCATGGTGATAGAGGCGAAGTTGGAATCGATGATTTTACGAAGCATATCTAAAAAACTACTATACGGATCTTCTTCGATGTGTCCGTCATAAAGATAAGCTAGTAAATTAGAAAGTTCTTCTAAGGTGGGTTGCTTCATATTTGTCTTATAGTCGTTGTTGTATTGATCATAGCAATTTTTACGCAATAAGCTATAAAAAATACCAATTCACAATGTGACAATATTGTAACTTAATTTAAGAAGCTAAGACTTTCTTGGTTAAATAACTCGCTGTGCTCAACCATTACCCAATGCCCACACTGAGAAACGTTAATACATTTAATGTTTTCGCACTGGGTTAGAAGTGTTTGCGCACCAGATACAGGACAAAACTTATCGTCGCGGCCCCAAAAGCTGAGCACTGGGCAGGATAAATTTTTTAACTGATCGCTGAGGTTTGGAACTTGCATCGTGCTTAGCACGGTTGGGTTTTGACGCTGCAATACTTGCCAACGTTGTTCGATAAGCTCCTCTGTGACATGTTGAGGGTCAAAGACTAATTGCTCTAGCAATTTAGCCAGCACTTCGCGAGTAAATTGTGGTGAGCCCATAGGATAGGCTACCATGGCTTGAATACCAGGCATCATGAAGTAGGTTTCCCGTGCTTCAATACCTCCGGTAGCCATCAAAATAAGCTTTTCAGTTTGCTCAGGTTTGGCGAGTGTCATACCAAGCGCAATAGCTCCGCCAAGAGAATTGCCGACAAGATTAACTTTGGATAGCCCAAGCGTATCAAGCCATGTTTGGAGCGTGCCGACAAAATAATCGAGCGTGTATTGAACGTCGGTCGGCTTGTCACTGTCGCCGTAGCCAGGAAGGTCGGGAACAAGTACACGAAAACCCGCGTCTACAAACGCGCCAACATTAAACTGAAAATTACTCATTCCGCTTGCGCCGGGGCCGCTACCGTGTAAAAACACCACGCAACCTTTGGTGGATTGAGTGGGTTCAAAATCACTGTAGTGAAGTGAGAAATTATCGCTGATTTGGCAGTGTTTACTTGTTCCCATGAGTCACCTAGATAAATACATCCACATTGTCGATACCTAGGCTGGTAGCACCTAAGTTGCGGGCAAATGTTGTTGGGTTGTTAGCAACATGGCATCGCCCGATATGGATATCGTTCCATAGCTGTTGCAGCGGGTGGCCATTGAATACTGAGCGGCCGCCTGCAACATTAAACAGGGTATCAATACCTTCAATACATTTTTCGATGACAATACTTGCCTGGTAGCGATAGAGAATTCTTTGTTCTATGCTGGGCTTCCAGTTACAGGCCTGCATTTCATCAAAGTTAGCGAACATTACCGCCTTGGTTTCGCTGATGATGTTTTTAACTTTGGCGATGCGCTCTTGAATATCTACATCGGCAGCAAATTTTGTCATGTCTGTCGTGGTTGCCCAGCCAGCATGTCGAGATTCAATAAAGAGATTTAATGCTTTTTGTAGTGCACCAATAGCGGATGTGTTAACTACTCGAATAAAGGTCTGCGCCCAGGGTAACGAATACATTGGATTTTCTTGGTTATTGACGCAGTTGAAGCCATCCATCTGCTTATGGGTGCGGTGTTCAGGGACAAATATGGGTGTTTCAATGACCACATCATTGGAGCCCGTTCCTTGTAGACCCATAACATCCCAAGTATCTTCAATCGTATAATCAGAACGAGGTACTAAGAAGGTTCTATAGCCATCACCGGGGATAACACCACCTAATAAAACCCAGGTGCAATGACCAGAGCCAGAACTCCAACCCCAACGGCCACTAAGCATAAAACCACCTTCACAGGGCGTTGCTTTGGCACCTGCGGGGTTATAAGAACTGCTTATAAGTGTATTGGGGCCTGTTGAATAGACATCTTCTTGAGCCTGTTCGGACATAATGGCAATTTGGAATGCGTGCACAGCAACAATACCCATAGCCCACGCTGTGCTCATATCTGCTTCAGCGATTCTGATCTGATCAGCAAAAAAGTCTTGTGGTGTTGCCTCCAGGCCTCCCCATTTTTTGGGAAGAAGCATTTTGAAAAAACCGCAGTCTTTAAGCGCCTCAACCACGGCGTCCGCGATTTGACGATTGTTGCGAGTTTCTTCGGCATGACTAGCAATGATTGCACTTACTTCTTGAGTTACTGTTTGCATGTTATTAACTCCTTTATTTACGCGACATTGTGGTATTGACCTTTAAAGAACAATAAAGGCTTTTTGTCCTGTTGCTCTTTGTAGTCATAATCCAAAATGCGTCCAACAATAATTAAATGGTCGCCACCTTCGTAGCGATGTTCAACTTGGCATTGAAAACGGCAGCTGTAATCGTCAAAGATCGGTGCATCACCAATGCCTTTTTGCCAGGCGATACCGCCAAATTTGTCTGCATTTCTTGTGGCGCAACGATTTGAAAATTCTTGCTGATCACTATGTAAAATGTGAATGGCAAAAAAATCATTGTCTACGAAAGCAGATAAACTTAGCGAGCCTTTATCAATACTCCAGAGTACTAGCGCAGGATCGAGTGATACTGACGAAAAACTGTTAGCTGTCATGGCTATAGGATGATCTTCGCCGCTAGTTTGGTCTTTGCCCATCGTCGTGACCACGGTAACACCAGTGGCAAAATGGCCAAAAGCGCGGCGTAAATCTTTGCTGTCTTCAGGTTTCATAAATACATCCTATGTTGAAGTTTTGTCCATAATTACCCAGACAAAATCTGTCTTCATACCTCGTTTGGCCTACGCCGATTTAAACCTTTAACCTGTTTGGCCTACAGAAAAATCGTGACCCCAAAAGCTAGCCACGGTACTTTCAAAAACTTCATAGGATGACCAGTCATCGACTGTTCTTCCCTCGGCACCATATTCGAAGTCAAAGCCAGCGGGTGATTTCATATAAAACGACACCATGTGGTCATTGGCGTGTCTTCCAAGAGTGCCAGACAATTGCACACCATGGGCGATACGACGATCGTTGCCTCGGCCGACTTCATCGATATTTTCTACTTCTGTCATAACATGGATGCAACCTGCAGGATGCGGCATTTCAAAGAATGCTAAGCTGTGATGGCGATGGTTGCAGTGCATAAACCATAAGCGCTTGTTTGGCTCATTAGGATCGGGTGTAAACTTGATGTTCATTAAATCTGACAGTCCGAATCCAAGTACGTCTCTAAACAGCTCTACGGTAGCTTCAAAATTCACGGCAGGTAAAACGATATGCCCCATTCCCATGTTGCCAGTGACAAATTTTCTGACGCCAACAGGTGATACTAGTCGAGCAAAATCTGAGACCACGCCCCAGTAAAGCTCATGATGATTGCCAGAGGGGTCTGTAAAACGTGCTAGGCCTTGAACGCAGCGAGCTTTAGTTTGCGCTGAATCAGCAATTTCAACATCGATTCCTGCATTGCGAAGATTTGCTAAAGCTTGATCGAAGCCTTGTTGGTTATTGGTTTCCCAGCCACAAAGTGCTAGACCATCACTATCACTTTTTTGTGCAAAAATTCTAAAGGGGTGATCATCCATTTTAAAATAAACATGATTTTCATCGGCATTTCGAGCCGCTGACACGTCTTCGAGCCCCAATACCTGACATCCGTAATGACGCCATTGATCTAAATCGGTGCTATTAATGCCAATATATCCAAGGCTTTTGATACTCATTATTGTTCTCCTAGTTGGGTCGCCACTGCTCTCTGAGTGTGGGTTTGTGTACTTTGCCTGAGGCGGTTAGCGGTAGTGACGTACAGTGGTTAAAATAACGTGGCACTTTATAATTCGCCATGTTTTCTCTACACCATTGATTAAGCACTTTTTCGTCTAAAGGGCCGTCATTGCTGACGTAATAAAGACAGCCAACTTCGCCCAGGCGATCGTCAGGCACGCCAATAACAGCGCACATGGTTACTTGTGAATGGCTGTTTATAAATGATTCGATTTCTGCTGGGTAGCAGTTAAAGCCGCCGCAAATAAACATGTCTTTGAGGCGATCGGTGATATAAAGATTGCCCTGACTATCCTGTTTGCCAATATCACCGGTATGTAGCCAGTTTTGATTATCGATCGTTTCGCTCGTGGCAGACGCGTTGCCTAAATAGCCCTTCATGACATTGAAACCGCGCACCACAATTTCTCCGCTGTGACCTGCAGGAAGCAGCTCGCCCACCTCGTTCATGATGGCGACTTCGGTTTCGGGGAGCGCGCGACCAGAGGTTTTAGCAATAATTTCAGCACTATCCGAGGCGCGGCACATAGTTGCGATACCACAGGATTCCGATAACCCGTAGGCGGTAATAACGGTATCAATCCCTAACACCTGTTTCATATCATTGATCAATTGGGTAGGAATGACCGCAGCACCGGTGGTTGCTTTGGTTAAAGTGCTTATGTCTGAGTTTTTTAATTGGGGGTGCGCCAACATGGATTGAAAAATAGTTGGAGGACCTGGAAGTACTGTAATTTTGTCGCGTCCAATTCGCTGTAGCAAATGCCCGACATCGAAGAGTGCCT
>JALRIU010000333.1 GCA_023255355.1 Pseudomonadales bacterium
GGAGCTAAAGCCTTTCTTTTTGGCGAACGCGGAAAATACGCCCCTTCCGGTGTAGTTGGCGGCGGGAATGCAGCTTTAAATGTATTTACTTATGAACAGGACGGTGGCTGGCAAAACCCACCAATGACCTCCAAAATGGTAGGAATAAATCTCAAGCAGGGTCAGTCCGTGCGTTTGGATACTCCGGGTGGTGGTGGCTATGGAACACCCTCGAAAAGGCCAGCAGAAAGCGTGGCGCGGGATGTTGCAGCAGGATACATAACTGCAGAGAAAGCCACCGAAGATTATGGTTCCGCCTGGCAGGAGGTCACTATATGACTGAGATCATAATTGGCGTCGACGTTGGGGGTACATTCACTGACATATTTGCGCTCAACGAGAAATCTGGCACTGCTGAAGTCACCAAAGTCCCAACCTCACGTCCGGATCAATCGGACGGTTTCCTCAGTGGAATACGTTCCCTAGTCAATAATTTCAGCGACCTATCTGTGGTAGTACATGGGACCACTGCTGGTACAAATGCGTTATTGGAACGTAAAGGCGCAAAAATTGGCGTCATTACCACACAAGGCATGCGAGATGTTTTGGAAATGCGGCGGCGCGATCGTCCTAAAACCTGGGGGTTGCGAGGCAATTTTATTCCAATCGCTGAACGTAATTGTCGGTTAGAAGTTTCTGAGAGAACCTTGGCTGATGGAACTATCAGGACACCCGTAGATTTGCCTGCGGTACGGAAAGCAGCTCAAGAGTTGCTGGACTTGGGGTGTAGCGCGATATCAATATTATTCGCTAATTCCTACGCGAATAGTGAGAACGAAGACAGAGCGGTAGCTGCTGTGCGGGAAATGTGGCCCAACGCACATGTGGCTTCGTCCTCCGAGATACTGCCTGAAATTAGAGAATTTGAACGGTTTTCGACCACAGCCCTGAACGCTTATTTGCAACCAGAGGTGTCTGGATATCTAAATCGGCTTGAAAAGGCTTTAAGCACAGGTGGTTTTTCAGGCGAATTTCTAATCGTTCAGTCAAATGGTGGCGTTATGGGGGTGGATACCGCCGCGAAACTTCCAATCAGGACCGCATTGTCTGGGCCCGCAGCTGGCGTAATTGCAGCTGGCTACATTGCTGAAGCAGCAGGCTTACCAGACATAATAACGGGCGACATGGGCGGGACATCATTTGATGTCTCACTAATTGCAAACAACCAAAGCATGTTATCTTCGCAAACCTCAATCGACTTTGGAATGGTCGTGCGTTCACCAATGATAGAGATCACAACCATTGGCGCCGGTGGTGGATCAATCGCATGGGTAGACAAAGGCGGACTTTTAAATATTGGGCCTGAAAGCGCAGGCTCAACCCCTGGACCAGTCGCTTATGGACAAGGCAATACGCGACCAACGGTAACAGACGCAAATGTTGTACTAGGCAGAATTGATCCAGAAAACCCAATCGGTGGTAAAATTGAAAAGCTTGATGTGCTTGCCGCATCAAAGGCAATCGAAACGCATGTTGGAGACCCATTAGGCCTTACTGCCATCGAAGCAGCAGAGGCTATTTTGCGTGTCGCCAATAGCCGAATGGCAGGTGCCTTAAGATTGGTTTCTATCGAACGTGGGTTTGATCCCAAACGGTTCGCATTTATGCCGTTTGGAGGGGGTGGAGCATTACACGCGTGTGCAATGTTGGAAGAGGTAGGTTTAGCAAAAGCTATTGTACCGCGGTATCCAGGAGTGACGTCTGCAATGGGCTGCGTGATCGCCGATATGCGTCAGGATTTTGTGCAAACCCTTAATTCCGGAGTGAATGACACAGATCCAGCAGTAATTTTTGAATACTTACAAAATCATGTCCGTGAAGGACACCGGGCTCTTGATGCGGCAGGAACTAACTTTGAAAGCAGGGTTACATCTTTCACCTTCGATATGGCGTATCAAGGTCAAACACATACGGTAAATGTTCCAATCGACATTAATGTAAGTAATGAAGTCGTAGCGGTACCATCACTGGATCAGATTAGTAATGCATTTGATCTGGAGTATAAAAAAACCTTCGGCCGCTTGCTTGAAAACGGTGTGAGACGAATAATCAATATTAGAACTTCTGTAACCGGGAAACGACCTCGCTTTGACTTGGCGACATTAGCACCAAAGGGAGGGTCAATTAAACAAGCATTTAAAGGGACGCGCTCGGTGCACTTTGGCGATCAATGGTATGATACTAACATATATGACAGGCTGGAATTGCCAGTTGGAGCCGTAATTCCTGGACCAGCCATACTCGAACAGCCAGACACCACAGTTCTTATCGAACCAGAGCTTGTCGGCCGCATTGACGATTATGGTAATACCCTAATTGAAAGGTCAAAATCATGAATCCGAGCAAAACAGCGCTTCTTACTATCGATTTACAAAATGATTTTTTACACGCTGATGGTGCTTACGGGCGCGCCAATCAATCAGCAGAGGCAATTTTAAAATTACCGGAGATGATTAAACCTATAAGAGACGCACTGATAAATGCAGGCGGAACATACATCTCTGCACAATTCACATTAGTGCCGGGTAGAGGTGGCGAACCTCTTATTGCCCCTCATTTAAAAAAATTACGGCCATTCTTGGGTAAAGGTGATTTTGCACCGGGAGGCTTCGGCCATAATTTAGTGAATGAACTAGCGCCAGCGGATTTTACAATTGAGAAGGTGAACTACTCGGCATTCTACCAAACCAGGTTAGAATATATTTTAAACCACCAAGATATTAACACACTCATCATAGGGGGCATTGTCACAAACGGTGGTGTGGCCAGCACTGTAAGAGACGCGCATCTTCGCGACATCCACACAATCTTGCTATCTGACGGATGCGCAGCGTTTAACTCTCAAGTTCACGATGCCACCGTGACATCTCTTAGCACCGTTTCAGAGGTTTTGAGCTGTGCAGACGCTCTTAGCCTTATTAAAAAAATCGAATGACTTTACGGCGACGGCTAACCAAAAAAGAGATCCTGATTGCGCCAGGAGTTTTCGATGCGCTTAGTGCAACCATAGCCGCTCAATGTGGGTTCGAAGCGCTATACCTGTCTGGAGCGGCTGTCGCTTACACACGCTTAGGACAACCGGATTTTGGCCTAACAACAGCAACCGAAATGGCCGAGACTTTGGCGCTAATTTCAGACAAAACAAGCTTGCCGGTAATAGTGGACGCAGATACCGGGTTCGGAAATCCTTTGAATGCTCGGCGGACCATGTTGAACTATGAACGCGCCGGAGCCGCGGCTTTACAAGTAGAAGACCAAATCTTTCCCAAAAAGTGCGGCCATCTTTCAAACAAGTCCCTCATATCACCAGGAGAAATGGTGGCAAAAATCTCGTCGATGGTTGACGCACGATCAAAAGATACGCTTGTAATTGCGCGGACAGATGCAATCGCTGTTGAGGGGCTAACGGCAGCTTTAGACCGAGCCACTTTGTATCTAGAGGCCGGTGCTGACGTAATTTTTGTGGAAGCACCGAACACCAAGGAACAACTTAATACAATCACAAAGCGTCTAGGTGGACGTGCGCCGTTGGTCGCAAACGTAGTAGAAGGCGGCAGAACACCTGAATTTTCCTCAGACGAGCTCGAAGAAATGGGTTTCGATATAGTAATCTTTCCCGGCGGGATAGTCCGAGCTTTGGCAAAAACAGCAAGAGAATACTATGAAACTCTTTCGAGGACAGGCTCTACCCAGGCATATAAAGATCGTATGTACAATTTTACAGAACTGAATGACATTATTGGGCTACAAGAAATGTCAGCGCTGGACGAAAAATTCAAGGACATACCCGGTGATTGAAGCGCCTCTGGATAACTACGATATACATATAGAAACGTTGATAATCGGAGCGGGAGCTTGCGGCATGATTGCTGCACTTTCTGCATAT
>JALRIU010000118.1 GCA_023255355.1 Pseudomonadales bacterium
ATCAGGAACTGTTCGAAGGTAGTCTTTAAGTTTGTTAGAGACTTCATCAAGTTGCTTGAAAGAATTGGCCGAAAATTGCACGTCGAGTGGCGAGCCCATGCGCCATAGTGAAGAGCGAAACTCCAATGACTCAGCACCAGCGATGTCACCTATGTTTTTGCGTAGCTCGTTTATTAAAGAGCTTGTGGAAATATCGTCATGCCTTAATTCACGCGGGGTGACCTCGAAACTAATACGGCCTCTATTGGCGGCAGCGCCTCTGCCTCCACCATTTCCAGCAATCGAGCGAATCGCAATAATACTGCTTTCACCAGTTTCTGGGTTACGGTACTTATCTTGTAACTTGCGAACTTCATTGGTGATATAAGCCACGTGCTTATCGGTCACTTCAAACGGTGTTCCTACTGGCATTGTGATCGAAATATTTCCTGAATCACTTTCGACGGTCTGCCAAAAAGTAAACTTCATCCAGCCACTAGAGAGAAGGGCAAAGATTAATGTAAGCACGCCGATGAATGAAATTAGGGTTGTATATCTGTGTTCAATGCATGTGTTCAAGAACGGCTGATAATATTCTTTGATTTTGTCTTCAAAACCGTTTGCAAAATTATTCTGCCATTTCGTAAAGCCTGTAGATGTCTGGTCATGGCGAATTTTTACATGTTTTAAATGGGCCGGCAGCACAAACTTAGATTCGATTAAAGAGAATATTAGGGCAGCGATGACAACGAATGAGATAGGAATAAATAGATCGCCGATACGGCCCTCGATAAACGAGAGCGGCAGAAATGCCACAATAGTTGTCAGTACACCAAACGTTACCGGAACAGCAACTTCTTCGGTACCTTTTATGGCTGCATCAAGCCCTGAGGATGATGTTTTAAGATGTCTGTAGACGTTTTCACCGGTAACAATAGCGTCGTCAACCACGATACCGAGTACCACAATAAATCCGAATGCACTCATAATATTGAGGCTTTGCCCAAGGTGGCTCATAACAATGAGAGCACCTAAAAATGAGACAGGAATTCCTAAAAATACCCACAGCGCGACCGATGGTCTTAAAAATAGAGTGAGTAATATTAAGACTAATATTGTGCCTTGAATCGCGTTGTCTCGCAGGATACCCAAACGGTCTCGAAGAATTTTGGAGTCGTCATCCCAGTAGCTCAACACCATACCTTCCGGCACTTGGTGCTGGTGGTCATTGATATAAGATTTAACTTTATCCGCCACATCAAGCGCACTTTGTTTGCCGACACGACCGACATCGATATAGACAGAATTTAGACCATTAAATCGAGACGTTAGCCCCTCATCTTCAAACCCATCGTGGACCGTTGCGACATCTGCAACACGGATTATTGAACCGTTGCGATCAGTTTTTATAACAATATCTTCAAATTCGCCCTTACGATAAGCCTGTCCCTTGCTTCGTAACAAAATATCGCCGCCGGCGGTTCGCAAATTACCCGCCGAAGAATCCAGTGAATTGCGACGAATAGCGTTGGCAATTTCATCGAGGGTAATGCCCCACAAATTGAGTTTGTCTTGAGAGGTTTCAATTGCGATTTCGTAATTTGCGACAGCATCAAGATCTACCTGAGTAATACCCTCAATGCCAAGCAAATCGTCTCTAACGCGCTCTGCAAACTCGGTGAGTTCAGTTTGTGATTGGGTACCGCCAATAGCCACTGTGATCACAGAGAATTTTCTCATGGCCAAGCTAATGATAGGTTTTTCAATATCTCCGGGCAGGCCGTTGATTGCATCAACACGGCTCTTAACATCATCCAACATGTCGCGAGGATCATAATCACTTAGCAATTCAAGGGAAACGCGCGTACCACCCTCGCGCGAAATAGACGTCATAGTGTCTATCCCTTCTAAATCGCTCAACGCCTCTTCAATACGTGTTGCTACACCTAACTCTACATCTTCAGGTGTTGCTGCTCGAAGTGCGACACTAATATTTATTTGATTCGGTGTCATGGAGGGAAAAACCTCCATTTCGAGCTCTGTTTTGATACTTAAAAAGCCACCGAGAACGATCAACGCCATTAATAAGTTGGCAGCGACCGAATTACGGGCAAACCACGCAATCATTGATGTGCTCCTTGCTCAGCAGATGGGGGCTGCCCGGCGATATTGATCGATGTGTTCTGCTGTTCGGCGATTGACACGCGGGTACCTGATGTCACTTGCCCTAATGAGGTAAGCACTAATTGGTCACCGCTCTGCAGACCTGAGCCAATCATCGCTACGTCATTGTTTTGCCAAAGAATCTCGATATCCCTACGTTGTAAGGTGCCTTTTTCCACAATGTAGACGAAACTTGATTGATAGATGGTTTTATTTGGAATGATGAGGGTATCTTTTATCAGTTTGCCCTGGATCTCGGCGGTAAGATACTCGCCGATCTTAATTTCAGAAGCGAGGTTACTATCCGCTAAGGTTTGATCGATACGGCCAATGACATGAAGTTGACGTGAATTACTATCGATGGCGCTATCAACTCGACTTACAACGCCAGACCATTGACGACCACTGTTCAAATTAGAGAAAAACGTAACTCTTGGCTGATCATTACTAGTGTTAACCAAATCTAGATCAATAAAATCCAAGTCACAGTTGCAAAGGGGCAGTCTGACTTCAACATAATCGTTGGCATATAGCTCAGCTACTGCAGTTCCAACGTTGATGAACTGGCCTACATCAACTTTGTGATCCAATACACGTCCATCAAATGGCGCGCGAATTTGTGTACGTTCAAGTGCAAGATTTGCTTTGCTGAGGTCAGCTAGGGCGGCCTTAAGTCTAGCTTCAGCGGCCATCAATTGAGGTTTGCGCAGCACTAAATCGTTAGGTTCATCTTTTCTGCCGAGGGTTTTCCAATCTAGCGCCGCTTGTTTGGCCCGCGCGCGTTCTTCAACCACGCTGCGTTCGGCATCAAGTAAGTTAGCTTCAGCAGACATGACTGCAGTGCGATAATCTCTATCATCTACATTTACCAAAATGTCGCCTTTTTTGACGCTGCTACCACTTCTAAAGGCTTCATTGACGGCCACAATTTGGCCTGCAACTTGGCTGACTAGCATACTTTGAGTGGCAGCTTTTGCTTCGCCATAGCTACTTAGGGTAATCGGGTAATCTTGGCGAGCAAGCGTTTCAACTTCAACCGTAATTTTTGCCATTGGTGGTGCTTTGCGCATACCCGCTTGCGGCGGGTTTTTAAAGATCGCGTAAGATGCACCAAATAGTACGATGCCCACTAAAAGAGGTATAAGAATTTTTTTCGACATAAGGATCACAATAGTTCCAATTTTTGATATTTACGACAGCAATCTTCGTCTGGTGCCATGCGGTTGCCTATACTGCTTGAGAATAAGCTGCATTTAAAGTCAGATTAGTAGGTTATAAATAATGATGTCTTATTTAACCTGAATGAATCATGAATATCTTTTATTGCGACTATTACAGTGTCTTTAACTGAAAACTTCTGGCGCATTATTGCCTGATATAACTAACACTAAGATACAAATTTAGCGCATGTTTGAGATAAAGTGGCATAAAATTTTTTTATAATCCAAGATTTAGACGCTGGATTAAGGAAGATCTCTTTCAGAAAGCATGTTTTTAAACAATATAAGTTTAAGTCTTTGCTAAAGGTTTACAGAATGTTTGACATG
This sequence comes from Pseudomonadales bacterium, assembly GCA_023255355.1. GTDB lineage: Bacteria > Pseudomonadota > Gammaproteobacteria > Pseudomonadales > JAHEIH01 > JAHEIH01. The sequence goes on from JALRIU010000118.1 coordinate 3,690, forward strand.
GTTAATAATGAACAACATTGTTGGATAGTTTGGATATTTTTGTAAGTCGCTTTCAACTAAATTTTTCAAATTCGAGGAATGATATGACATCTCCAAAAGCCTACTCGCCAGAGGTCTTACTCAACATTTATCGTACTGCTTTAAAAATTCGTAGTGTTGATTCTGGTGTGCGTGGATTAATTAGATCTGGAAACTTGATGTTAGCTATGCACCCACCAACTGGGCAAGAAATTATTGCTGCATGTATGGGAGAGTGTCTGGAGCAGACGGACTATCTTGTAACAATTTATCGTGGTTTGCATGACCAAATTGCGAAAGGAATGCCCGTTAAAAAAATTGTTGCTGAATACCATGGGAGGGTGACAGGCGCTTGCAAAGGCAAGGGTGGGCCGATGCATATTACGCATCGTGAAAGTGGAGTCATGGTTACAACAGGTGTGGTAGGCAGCGGTATGCCTATCGCTACAGGATTGGGCTGGGCATCACAATTAAAAGGCGATAACCGTGTAACCGTTACTTGCTTTGGTGATGGAGCTACTAATATTGGTGCATTCCATGAGGCGATGAATTTGGCAGCAGTGTGGAAATTGCCTGTCGTTTTTCTTTGTCAGAACAACCAATATGCGGAATGTACAACCTATGAAGATGCGACAGCCTCTAAAACTATTGCTGAGCGCGCCTTGGCTTACGGCGAAAATATGGTCGGTGTGTCAGTTGATGGTAATGATCCTGAGTCAATGTTTAATGCGATGCGCAAAGCTGTAGATCGTGCAAGAGCTGGTAAGGGTCCTACATTACTTGAAGCGAAAACGTTCCGTTTAAGCGGTCATTATTTCGGCGATCCATCTCCATATATTCCCAAGGAACAGATGGCAGAGGCCTTTGCAAATGACCCCATAGTGAAAGTTAGAGAGCAGGTTATCAATTCTGGCATCGCAACTGCCGATGAGCTTGACGCGATTGTTACGCAGTTTGAGAAAGAATTCGAAGAGGCTGTTGAGTTTGCCAAAAATAGTCCATTCCCTGAGTTGAGTGAAGTCACCACTGATATGTATGGAGTTGCCTGATGTCTGATCCAAAAATGATTACCTTTACCCAGGCTTACACCCAAGCTTTAGACGAGGCAATGGCAGCTGATCCAACCGTAGTGTTGCTAGGTGAAGATATTGGCGATAAAGAAGGCGGAGGTGTATTCAAGGTGACGGCTGGCTTAACCCAAAAATATGGGGCCGAGCGTGTTAGAACCACACCAATTTCAGAACAGGCCATCATCGGAGCAGCGATTGGTGCATCTTTAGCAGGTATGAGGCCAGTTGCTGAAATCATGTTCATGAATTTTATTACTGTCGCCATGGATCAGGTTGTAAATCATGCGGCTAAACTTCGCTTTATGTCGGGTGGTCAAACACCTGTTCCAATCACTATTCGAACCCGAACTGGGGCTGGAACGGGAAATGGCGGTCAACACTCTGATATGTTAGAGGCTTGGTTTGCCCACGTACCTGGTATGAAAGTGGTTATTCCTTCTTCACCTGCCGATGCCGTTGGTTTGCTTCGTGCATGTATTGAAGATGATGATCCGTGTTTATTTATTGAAGATGGTGTGACTCGTATTGTTAAGGGTGAAGCTCCCCCAGCAAACCATAAAATTCCTCTTGGTAAGGCGCACGTAGAGCGTGAAGGCTCTGATGTGACCGTCATAAGTTATGGCCGTCCAATGCAAGACATTAGAAAAATTGCAGCTGCGCTCGCTGAAGAGGGTATTTCGGTTGAAGTGATCGATTTGAGGACGATCTCTCCTCTTGATACAGACACCATCGTCAATTCTGTGAAAAAGACGGGGCGTGCAGTAGTGGCGCATGAGGCCGTAAGAAGTTTTGGCGTCGGTGCTGAGGTTGTTGCTCGTATTCAAGAGTTTGCGTTTGATAGCTTGAAATCGCCAGTGTTACGGGTAGCTTCAAAAGATGCTACTGTGCCATTTGCGAGAACGTTAGAACTAGAATTTTTATATAAAGGCAGTGATATCGAAGCTGCTATCAGAAAAACTTTGGAAGAGAAGTAACTATGACAACTGAAATTAAAATTCCAGCCATCGGTATGTCGATGGCTGAAGGTACACTTACAGAGTGGTTGGTTGATGATGGTGCAATGGTAGAAAAGGGTCAATTTATCTATTGTTTAGAATTAGACAAATCTGTTCAAGAAATTGAAAGTCCAGCTTCCGGAATTTTAAAACAAATTGGTGTTGCTGGCGAAACTTATGACGTAGGAACACTTATTGGTGAAATCAGCTAGAGTGTTTTTCTATTTCGTTTTGTGATCAAAAGCCAGTTGTAAATACTGGCTTTTTGTTTTTTGATTGCCGGATTGTGGTGGTGGCTCTATGAAATATAAATTTGCAACGACTTTTATTGCATGCATGCTTGCTTTCCCTGTCACAGCTAACGAAAAACAAGTTTTTTGGGGCGATTTACATTTACACAGTAGCATGTCTTTTGATGCCTTCATCAATGGTGCAAGGCTTGTTGGCCCTGAAGAAGCGTTTCGCTTTGCAAAAGGTGAACCTGTAACATCGAATACCGGAACGTTTGCACAATTGCATCGTCCCTTAGATTTTTTAGCATTAGCTGATCATAGTGAAAACCTTGGCCTGTTTAATCTTTTAGAGAAAGAAGACCCTCGTATTTATGGGCAAGCTATCGGTGATAGATACGGAGAGGTTTTAACGCTTTTTGAAAAAGTTGGTTTACGTAATGCTTTCATGGAGGTTATGAAAAAATACGGTAGGATGCCAATCATGGACGAAAAAACTGCCAAGGATATTTGGTCAGACTTAGTTACAGTCGCTGATACATTTAATACCCCTGGTAAATTCACTACGTTGTTAGCATACGAATGGACTGGTATGGTAACGGGCGATAATTTACACCGCGTGGTGCTATTTCGCGATGGCGCAGAAAAGGTTGAACAAATCTTGCCACTTAATGCTACGCAGTATTCCGATCCTGAGCAATTATGGGATTGGTTACAACGCTATCAGGATGTAACTCAAGGCAAGGTTATAGCTATTGCCCATAATGGCAATTTATCCAACGGCCGTATGTTTGCACCCATGCGAGTTAACGGCCAGCCCTTTGATATTAATTATGTAAAGCAGCGGCAACGGTGGGAGCCCGCCTACGAGGTAACCCAGGTTAAAGGTGATGGCGAAGCTCATCCTAAATTATCGCCAAACGATCCCTTTGCCGATTTTGAAACCTGGGATAGGGGCAATGTGGCGGCAACCAAGGCGAAAGAAGACCATATGTTGCGTTACGAATATGCCCGTAATGCGCTCGTTGACGGGCTTTCAATAGAGCAATCTTTGGGAGTAAACCCCTTTAAATTCGCTATGG
>JALRIU010000105.1 GCA_023255355.1 Pseudomonadales bacterium
TCTTCCGATCTTCGTCATCAGTGAGTTCTTGTATTGCCTTAAGAATAGCTTGCTCAGGATTTAAGGGCGCCTCCAAAACTTGCAAAGGTAAATCAATGACAAATTCCGACCCTTCGTTAAGCTGACTGGTTACCTGAATACTGCCGCCCATTAAATCGACAAGTTGTTTGGTAATAGCCATACCAAGGCCTGTACTTTCGATACCTTCTGCCGCATTGAACCGCCCTTTTTGGAAACGTTTAAAAAGGTTATTTAGAGTTTCAGAATCCATACCACGACCGGTATCTTTCACGACAAAGCATAAGGATTTATCCGTTGACCATGCATTAAACTCAACAGTCTTACCCGCTGAAAACTTGATCGCATTACCTACTACGTTATTAAGAATCTGCATTATGCGTAGCTTGTCGCCTCGCCAATAGAGATGACAGTCCGGCGCAATCGACACAGTCAATAAAACATTATTTTTTTCAGCAAGATTTCTAAATATTGGGGTATAGCTTTCCAACAGAATATTTAACACAAAATCATCATCATCAAGGGTCACATCTCGATTTTCAATTTTTTCCATATCGAGTACGTTGCCAATTAAGCCGGTTAAAAGCTCTGTTGATTCAAGTGCAATTTTAGTGAGTTTACGCAGATGCCGAGGCTGGTCTTTATCGCCATCAATAATTTGTAACACCCCGTAAATACCATTCAGTGGAGTGCGAAGTTCATGACTCATATTACCTAGAAACTCGCTCTTCGCCTCACTCACTTTCCTCAGACGAGCCTCACTTTGGGTTAAATTATCTATCGCCGCATCCATTCGACGGTACAAAAAGCCCAAAAAGCCTAGCAGTACGATGTAGCTTAATACCAGTAATAACAATATTGTTTGGTGCTGCAGGTATTTGTTTTTTACGATGCTGTTCAATTTCTCTGACAATTGCCTATGCAAACTTGTCAACTCGACGATAGGTAAACTTGCTGAACTAAAGTAATTTCCCACGCCACTTGCAGTCGTGACTTTTTGTTTCAACAAAATATCGACATTTGATGACATAAGGTATTCAATTTGCTCAAACGTTTTTTGGAACGCTTGCTGTAAGCTATCACTTAGTTTGTCACTTCGAGACATGCTAAATTGAATATTTTTGATCACCTGAGATGTACGTTCAATATTACTTTTTGCCTGAATCAAAGCAATGTTATCGCCTTCTTCACGCTGATTACTGGTAATTAATTGGCTGCCGTAACCACGCAGCATAGCAAGATCATTTTGTAGCGAAGGTATGACATCGGCAATCAGCCGTCCTAGGTGATAACTCTCTTCGTCTGAATAAAGCTCTAAGCCCGATACTGCATACTCTCTTGACATCATATTGAGGTTTAGCTGCAGCAACCGACTAACTTGGTCAAAAAGCGCTACTGCACTCATATTATCCTTATTGGCATCCAGTGCTGACCACTGTTGAGCAAGTTTCTGATACTGCTGATAAATACCCTGCGAAGAAAAAAGATCCTCAGTTAAGGCTTGTAATGCTTGCTGTACATGATGTTGCTGATCCTCGCACACTTGTGAAAAGTTAGCGCCGGCTAAATAAGCGGTACAGGCACCTTGGTACTCACCCAACTCTAGATTTAGTTTTTCTGTGGCATTCAACATCGCAAGACCACGAACCTCTGCGGACTCTAATTGCAAATTTTGGTACGACTGATATACCAGTGAACCCATGATTATGGTCAACAACGCGGTGGCTGCGATGAAAATAAGCCGTGTTGACTGACCAACATTTTGAAAAACTTGTTGCACTAAGGCTACCTAATCAATAAATAATGATGTTATTAAATGTAGTGTATTTTAACAGTTTTGCCCGAAAACTACGTTATTATACTACTTTATTTCGTTTTGGACGTGTTTGACTATGCGAATCTATGGCATTGATTTTACAAGTACGCCTACCTCTCGTAAGCCAATAACCTGTCTTGTCGCCGATCTTGACGATAACTTACTTAGCACTCGTCAGCTTTTACGCTGGCATTCACTCAGCGAGTTTGAGGATTTCCTATCGAGTCCTGGCCCATGGGTAGGTGGCTTTGACTTTCCTTTTGGACAAGCACGACGATTCATCGAAACAATTGGTTGGTTACCAGACTGGCAGCAATATGTTGGGTATGTCGCCAGCTTAAGTCGCGCTGAATTTCGCCAACAACTCGATACTTATCGGCAGGCACGTGCCAGCGGCGATAAAGAACATCGTCGATATTGTGATCAAAAAGCAGGCGCTATCAGCCCACAAAAACTCTATGGCGTGCCCGTAGGTTTGATGTTTTTTGAGGGCGCGAAACGCATCCTTAATAGCCAGGTTTCCATTCCTGGTTTAAGACCAACCGTTGATCATCGTAGCGCCTTTGAAACTTATCCCGCCCTAGTTGCAAGGCGTTACATTGGACGTAGGACTTACAAACAGGACAGCAAAGATAAGCAAAACCAGACGCAGGCTAATGCCCGCCATGCTCTTTGGCAGATCCTTCATAGCCCCCAACTTGAAGCAGATTTTGGTCTGCGCTTAGAGAATCAACTATCACTTTGTAATGATCCGAGTGGCGATGAGCTCGACGCACTTTTATGCGCAATACAAGCTGGCTGGGCTTATCTGCACAACATTGAAACGATCTACTTAAACATGGGCATTGATCCCTTAGAAGGATGGATTGCCGACCCATCTCTGATTGACCAAACACTCAGCTAGCGACTTGTATCGGTGGTAGTATCTAAGCTGTACATATTCTTGCTGTCCATATTCATAACATTGTCCACTTCGTGAGCCCTTTACATCAGGCTCATCAAGCTGACTAGCTAAACCCCACAGCATAAGAATCATCAATACTTTTTGCATCTATCCTCCTAACGCACCGAAGGTAAGTGTTGCCAATCGGTAGTATAAGCAGGAGACAAAAACTCTTGTTTCATCCGCCACTGGCTACCGTGCTTTTGCCGCGCCCAAAACACTGTACCGCGTTGCCTAGCATTGATGGCATCCAGAGTCGCCATCAATTTATCTGCTTTTGGATCAATCTCTAGGACATCTAGCAAACTCGGCTGCATGACATAGCGCGGGTAAAAATCCCCTAGCAAAACACCCGCCTTCGCATAGGCATAACCATCGCGCCAAAGATGTCCAAGCAATTGCTGAGCGTGACGCATCAATACTCGTGTATCGTCACTCGGATGGATTAATTTGGACGACGCTGCATTGCTGTAACGTGGCTGTTTATCGTTATACATCCCAGTTCGAATAAACACGCTAACATGTTGGGCTCGCTGTTTTTCAGCCCTCAGTTTACTGGCAGCATTTGCCACATACTTCGCCATAGCCTCTCGCAGTTCTGATAACTGGGTAATCCGTTCTCCAAAGGAGCGGCTACACATAATTTGCTTTTTAGGGTCAGCCACCTGCTCAAACTCTAAGCAGTCCTCACCGTTGAGT
>JALRIU010000155.1 GCA_023255355.1 Pseudomonadales bacterium
TCTGCCAAATTCGGTAACGGCAACCGTTATGGTCTTATAGGCGCTAATGGCTGTGGTAAGTCGACGTTTATGAAAATCTTGAGCGGTGAGCTGTTGCCAACTTCTGGTAACGTTTCGTACTCACCAGGCTGCACCCTAGGCACACTTAATCAGGACCAATTTGCCTATGAGGCATATACGGTGGTCGATGCGGTCATTATGGGTAACACCCGTCTTTGGGCAGTTAAGCAAGAGCGCGACCGCTTGTATTCCATTCCTGATATGAGCGAGGCTGAAGGCATGGAGGTGGCCGAGCTTGAGGTTGAGTTTGCTGAACTAGACGGTTACAGCGCCGAGAGCCGTGCTGGTGAGATTTTGTTAGAGGCAGGCATTCCTGAGGAGTATCATTTTGGTTTGATGAGTCAGGTAGCGCCCGGTTTGAAGGTACGGGTTCTGCTTGCCCAGGCTTTGTTCTCAGATCCGGATGTGTTGTTATTAGACGAACCCACCAACAACCTAGATATCGATACCATTAGTTGGTTGGCCACTGTGTTGAATAAACGCAAGTGCACCATGGTAATTATTTCTCACGATCGTCACTTTTTAAACGCTGTTTGCACACACATGGCCGATATTGATTATGGTGAATTACGCATTTATCCAGGTAATTACGAGGCCTATCAAGCTGCTTCGTCGTTGATTCAAGAACAATTGCATCTTGAAAACGCAAAGAAAAGTGCCGAAATTGCCGAACTGCAGGACTTTGTTAATCGTTTTGGCGCCAATGCGTCAAAAGCTAAACAGGCAAGTTCGCGCGCGAAAAAGATGGAAAAAATCACTTTGGCAGAGGTTAAACCCTCGAGCCGTCGCTCGCCTTATTTGCGTTATCAGCAGCACAAAAAATTACATCGTCAGGCCTTAATTTTAGAAAATCTCAGTCATGGTTATGAGGGTGATGAGATTTTGTTTGATAACGTTGAGATGATTTTAGAGGCTGGTTCTCGCTTGGCGGTTATCGGTGAAAATGGCGCCGGTAAATCAACCTTTATTCGTAACTTGATTGGTGAGCTGCAACCGACAACTGGCCTGATTAAATGGGCTGAAAATGCTGTATTTGGCTACTGCCCACAAGATACTTCAGCCCATTTTGACTGCGACATGAACATTTTTGAGTGGATGTCGCAATGGCGTATGCCCAAGCACGATGACTTGGCGGTGCGCGGCATGTTGGGGCGTATTTTATTTTCAGCCGATGATTTGCAGAAAAACGTGCGCGTTTGCTCTGGGGGTGAAAAAAACCGCCTGTTGTTTGGCAAGTTGATGATGCAAGAAATCAATGTCTTGATCATGGATGAACCCACTAACCACTTGGATATGGAATCCATCGAGGCGCTGAACCAGGCCTTGCTTAAGTGGGATGGTACCTTAATCTTCGTAAGCCACGATCGCGAGTTCGTGACGTCTTTGGCGACGAGAGTATTAGATATTAAGGCAAGTGGTGCGGTAGATTTTCAGGGCACTTATGACGAGTATCTAGCCGATCGCTTGCGCCAAGCAGCAGTAGCCTAGCAACAGCTATTTGATCGTGCGCTTGTTGCGAAATTTTGCGGCTATAACGGCTTTTTGATAATCCGTTAATTCTTGGTAGAAGTATTTGGTCGGCTCTTCAATCTTTGAGCCGTAGCTAATATCCCTAAGCCATTCGATATTGAATGGACATTTATTAATGAGGGCTTTCAATCGAGTGAGCCCTTCATCTGACCCAATAGTGTACATGTCGTGAAAAATGGTCTCGGCGAAACCGGTGGGCGTGATGCAATACCAAATATCACTGGCGGGGTTTAAGTAAACGTCATTAAACACTGAACAAGCTAAACTTGATGCTGGGCGGGGTAGTAAAAGCTTACCCTTGTGGCTATTGAGTTCTGTGCCACGCGTTTGCTTGAAGCCGTTTTGTTCTGCAAATTTAATGATATAACGACGCTGACCCGGCGTGAGCACATCGTAATCATTTCGAACGAAAAGATTGTCATCATAAATCGTCAGCAACGAATAATGCTCGCTGGCATAAAGATGGGGGTCTTGATCAATAAGCGCTAAATTCAACATAAGTTTTATACGTTGAGTTTTATTAATCTATCTCACACTGTAAATTTCCATATTAAGTTCAACAAGATCAATCACAAATCTAATTCTTGATTGAACAATGTTGACAGCCACACCGGTTCGGTTAGTCTATTCAAAAAAAGAGAATAATAAATCATGAAAACACCTCATTATAGGCCGGCTAGTCACTATGTGCCGCCAGAAAAAACCGCCTTTGAATTTACTATTGATACCGTTGTGATCAGTGAACTTATGCAAGTTCCTTCATTAATGGCAATCTTGTCTGAGAAATACCCACGACTCAATACTGTGATGCATTCGTCTCAGCTTAAGGTACATTTGAGCAATTTCACTTTGCGAACTTTGTCTGAATTTGGCATTTTAACTCCCGAACAAGTGACAGAGATCGATACGTTAATACGTGAGCTACCTACTGTTCAGAGGCCACAACTATGACAACATCCATACTTCCTAGTGTGAGTCGACGAGACCTACTTAAAGCAGGTGTGGGAATGACAGCCTTCACGCTAGCTGGCTGCGAGTTCAGCGAACAAACACAAGGCGACAGTGCCTTTCCCATGGGGCGCGCCTTGCCTTTTAATCATGGTTGGCAGTTTTTTAACAACGAAACGAAGACAAGTTCGTATGATGAGATTCAAAACGCTGCCTTTGCTGAGGTGCATTTGCCCCACGATTGGAGTCTTAGTGATGTTCCTGCTGAGGTATCTAGCAATGCTATTGGGCCGTTTTATCAAGAATCGATAGGTAAGGCGGCTACTGGTTTTACACGTGGCGGCGAGGGCTGGTATCGAAAGGTTTTTAAACTGCCATCTCTCCCCCAAGATAGCTTGGTTGAGATCAGTTTTGAGGGCGTCGCTGTAGAAAGTGAGGTATGGGTGAATCATCGCTTTGTCGGTAGACATACCCATGCCTATACTTCTTTCAGTTACGATATTTCTGATGTTGTGATTCCCAATGCCGACAATAGCATTGTGGTAAAAGTAACTAATCGCGGACTAAATAGCCGTTGGTACGCCGGTTCAGGTATTTATCGTGATGTATCGCTAACAATTCTGCCCCATTCAAGCCATTTTGTAGAAAACGGTGTGCATGTCTGGACCGAAGAAATCACTGCGTCTGAGGCGCATTTACAATTAAATACAGAGATAGCTGGTAACTCCGAAGGGCTAACGTTACGCACCAAGGTGTTTGATGCTCACCAGCAGCAAGTCTATAGCGGTGATTCTAGTGTGGATGGTCATTTAATCACACTCGAACGCCCGCAATTATGGTCACCCGATCAACCTAATTTATATGACATTCATTGTCAGTTGGTTAGCGGTGATCAGGTCATTGATCAAATCATCATTCCGTTTGGCGTTCGCATTGTTGCCTTTGATAGCAAACAGGGTATGACAATTAACGGTGAGCATGTTTTTATGCGTGGTGGCTGCGTGCATCATGACAATGGTTTACTCGGCGCGGTATCTTATTATGACGCGGAATATCGAAAGATTTCTTTGCTTAAAGCTCGCGGCTATAACGCTATTCGCAGCTCACATAATCCCTCATCAAGGCAATTACGAGCTGCTTGTGATCAGCTTGGCATGTTAATGATCGATGAGGCGTTTGATATGTGGCACGCTGAAAAACTCCCTGATGATTATGCTCAATATTTTACTCAAGATTGGCAGCGTGATCTCACGGCGATGGTTCGAGCGGCACGTAATTCGCCATGCGTGGTGATGTGGAGTATCGGCAATGAGGTGCCAGAGCGCAGTACAGATATTGGGGTAGAATGGAGTTGGAAACTCGCTAACCATATTAAGCATATTGATACTACACGCCCTGTAACAGCGGCCTTGCATGGCACCCCAGGACGACCTCAAAAAGCGGGTCCAGGTACGGCGCGACCTGGGTTTGAAAATGTCATTGACCCTGCTTCAAGTCAGTTTTTAGATGTGGTGGGGTATAACTATAAACTGCATGAAATCGAACACGATCATAGCGTTTACCCTGATCGTGTTTTGTATGCTTCAGAAACCTATGCAAAAGACCCCCTTGACTATCGAATACTCGCCGAAAAGGCCCCGTATTTTATTGGTGAGTTTTTATGGACCGCCATGGACTATCTGGGCGAGGCAGGCATTGGCCATAGCTATTTTTTAACACCTGATAATCCCTATCCCTTTGGAGAAAGGTTTCCTATCGTGGTTTCTTACTGTGGCGATATCGATTTAATCGGTCATCAGCAAGCCCAATCATTTTATCGTGATGTCGTCTGGGGTATAAGCCCCTTGCATCTGGCTGTTGCTGCACCGTTGCCGGAAAATACTACCGAGTATCTGCCGCATTGGGGATGGAAAACACAACAAGCCAGCTGGACATGGCCCGGATATGACGATCAAACCATGACATTATTTGTGTATACGTCGGGTGATCAAATTTCTGTTTTATTGAATGGCGTTGAGCATCACAATCAAGCGGTAACGTTTGACCATAAAATGATGGCAACGTTGGAGGTGCCATATCAGCCAGGTACGCTTAGTGTGGTGAGTTTTAAAAACGGCGTTGAAATTGCTCGCCAACAACTCACTACGGCAAGTGAGGTTGCTCAAATACAGGTTAGTATTGATAAATCTATCCCCACTAACGATTTGTATTATGTACAGATAGCCCTTGAAGATGCATCAGGAAATTTATGTGATAAAGCCATCCAGTCACTCGACGTTGATGTCATTGGCTCTGCCGTTATCGCAGCGTTCGGAACCGGTAATCCTAATGCTGTAGGCAGCCTGCAAAGTCATAGTGCGCAAAGCTATCAAGGTAGAGCATTGTTAATTGTGCGCCGAACAGATCTAAAGGGTGCGATTGATGTTGTTGTGCATGCTGCAGGTTTGGCGAGTAAAAGAATAACGCTGGCATAAGATAGGTTTTGATATGAAGTACGCGATAAATATGTTGCTAGTGCTGATGTTGTTGCCAAGTATTTCAGTGGTTGCTGACGATAAAACAGCCTTAGAAATTAAACTAAAGGCTTTTTTAGCTGGGGTCGATCAAAAATCTGTACATGCTGATTTTTGGGCTGATGATTTGGTGTATACCTCGTCGGCGGGCAATCGAATCAATAAGGCAGATATTCTGGCGGGTTTTGATGAACCTGATGCTCAATCGTCACCAGCCACTTTGTATTCTGCTCAAGATGTCGATATCCGCGTTTACGGTAACACCGCAGTGTTGGCCTTCGTATTACTTGCAAAGGTACCAGATAAACAGGCTAAATTTATTGAATCATATTATTTAAATACAGGTACCTTTGTTAAGCGGCAGGGTAGTTGGCAAGCAGTGGCGTGGCAGGCAACTAAAAAGGCACCAGCCGCTTCACATTGACGTATATCTTCTATATTGATCACACCATCATTTAATCATGAGTTTTTAATGGAACTGTTGTTACTCTATCTTTTCTTGGCCATCGGCGTGTCGTTTATTTGTTCGGTATCTGAGGCCGTATTGTTATCGATTCGCCCCTCGTTTATTGCCTCACTCAACGAAAACAGTCGCACCGCAAAAATGTTGCAAGCACAGCGCGATGATATGGACAAATATCTGGCGGCCATTTTGACCGCCAATACTATTGCTCATACCGTGGGTGCCGCCGGGGTAGGGGCACAGGCTTCGCATGTGTTTGGTGATGAGTATTTTGGCATTATCTCTGGTGTGCTGACGTTATTGATTTTGGTGTTTTCCGAGATCATTCCCAAGACTATTGGTGCGACCTTTTGGAAGCAACTAGCGCCTTTGTTTGCCGTTATTATTCATTGGATGACCCTGGTATTGTCGCCCATCGTTTGGGCCTCGGGTCAGCTAACTCGCTTGATTTCTAAATCAGGTGAAAATCCCCACACCTTTTCTCGCGAAGAAGTGACCGCCATGATCGATATTGGCAAGCGGGAAGGTGTGATAGACCACGGCGAACACCAAATGGTGTCGAACATTTTGCGTTTACGTCAGCTTTCTGTGCGCGATGTCATGACTCCGCGCACGGTTCTGATTACTGCCAATGAGCAAGATTCGGTTGCAATGTTCTTTGACATGCACGCCCAGTCGTCTTTTTCGCGAATTCCTATCTACGGGGTCAACCGTGATGACATTGTCGGCTATGTGTTAAAAACTGATTTACTGATTGCTCAGGCAAAAGATGAATTTGAGCGCCGCCTGCATGAGTTTCAACGCGAGTTTTTGGTCATATCGGATAAGCTAACCGCGGCAGATGGTTACAAACAGTTAATGCGTGAAAAGTCGCATATTGCGTTGATTGTCGACGAATATGGTTCAGTACAAGGCTTGTTGACCCTTGAA
>JALRIU010000186.1 GCA_023255355.1 Pseudomonadales bacterium
AATAATGAACTCAATGCACTTAAATCAACAGTACTGTTTATTAAACTAATTTAATCAAAACCCCCACAAATTTACTAGTAAAAACATCACAACCTTAGAACAATTTAAATTAGTACGTACTCATTTTATAAATAAGATAATTATCCGTCTCTTTCGATAAAATACGGCACAGTCACAACTTGAATTTGACCCGTGTATTGCGTAGCCTCGCACTCAATTTATAAGGAATACACTATGAGCACAGTATTGAAGAGCGACGACATCGTCATTGTCTCCGCACAAAGAACACCCATGGGTGGTTTTCAAGGTGCATTTTCCACACTAAGCGCCACTGAGCTTGGTGGAATCGCCATTAAAGACGCCCTCGCTAAAGCAAGTGTTGACACTGCAATTGTCGATGAGGTCATGATGGGTAACGTATTAAGCGCTGGATTAGGCCAGGCACCTGCCCGTCAAGCAGCCCTAAATGCTGAACTGACGCTTGGCACAATGTGCACAACAATCAGTAAAGTATGCGGCTCAGGATTGCGTGCCGTCATGCTTGCTCACGATCAATTGCACGCAGGTAATGGCGACATTATCGTTGCAGGCGGTATGGAATCAATGACTAATGCGCCATACTTCATTGCCAAAGCTCGTGGCGGTTTTCGTCTAGGCCACGGCGAAATTAAAGATCATATGTTTTTTGATGGCTTAGAAGACGCCTATACAGGTCGCGCAATGGGTAGCTTTGCACAAGAAACTGCAGATCAACGTGGTATCACTAGAGAACAGATGGATGGCTTTGCAATAGAGTCACTCAATCGTGCTAAGCAGGCCATTAGCAACGGTAGTTTTAACAATGAAATAAGTCCTGTCAGCGTTAAAACCCGAAACGGCTTGATTGAAATAACAACAGATGAGCAGCCAGGTAATGCTAACGTCGACAAAATACCGAGTCTAAAACCGGCATTTGCCAAAGACGGCACGATTACTCCCGCCAACTCTAGTTCTATTTCAGACGGCGCCGCAGCACTTGTATTAATGAAAGCATCTAAAGCCAGCGAACTAGGCCTAAAGCCAATTGCAAAAATAGCAGGCCACGCAGGCCATGCTCAGCACCCAAGCGAATTCACTTTAGCACCTATCGGTTCAATAAATAAATTACTGGCCAAACTTGGTTGGCATAAAGACGATATCGATCTGTGGGAAATCAATGAGGCGTTTGCCATGGTCACCATGCTTGCTATGCAAGGTCTTGAACTTGATCATAGCAAGGTGAACATCAATGGCGGCGCTTGCGCCCTCGGTCATCCTATCGGGGCTTCTGGCGCACGTATTTTAGTGACACTCATTCATGCTTTAAAGAATCGCGGACTTTCCAAAGGCATTGCTAGTCTATGTATTGGCGGTGGTGAGGCAACATCACTGGCGGTGGAAATCATTTAAACCAGACTAAAATTTGCCACCATCATAGGTAACTCCGTCGAAGTTTTAATGCCCGGAGATGCCTGGCAAACATAGGGAACCGCATTGACGAGTCGATAGGCTGTTAGCGCAGCCATTGACTCAGCTCTATTAGGTAAATCTTTAGGAAAACTCACAGAAATATCCATGGGTGTAGTGCCACCCTCAATTCGAACCCGCCAACCGCTATCCTGTAATACCCAGTCGCGATCAAGATCCTGATTGCAATACCAATATATGCGATATTCAAGCAAAATCTTCTCATCTACAATTGCCGCAACAATAATCTGCTGTGCTGCGACTGTACCGGCAGACATGGGTGTCCCCCCAGGCAAAACAAACGCATGATTGGTATTAGCCGTTTCACCGCGCACGTCAAACCGCTGAACGTTCAATCCCAATTTTTTAGCAATAACAGACAAAGACTGGATAAAACCATGGGCCATGTGATCCAACAGCCCCTGATTGAATGTACCATCCGCTTGTCGCCCAAACCCCATACCCTCAACCACTTGCACATCGGGGCACGAGGCAGGAATATCGGCAAATTCCTCTATCACAAGTCGATCCATATCTCTTGCCATGGCAAGGGCAGCGATAGGCAACACCTCTGAGCTAAAACCAGGGCTTGAGCCTGTCGCATGAATGGAACTTTTACCTTGCTCGCAGGCCTCCTCAATGCGCCGCCTGACACATTTATCCATTGTAGTCGGCTCTAAATAATCAACCCGGGAGGTGACTATATTGATGCCCGCCGCTAAAAAACGACACATATCATCAACGCAGGCCCCTTCTTGCGCTGCGATAACACAATCTGGTTGCAGTGCAATAATATCCTCTATATTGGTCGTAGCGCTAACACCAACAGGGGATATACCAGCGATAAGACCAATATCTACACCATGCTTATTATCGGTATAAACAAAACAGCCTACCACCTCAAATTGCTGAGATGCTAACAAGCTTTTAAGACTCATCACTCCAATTCTGCCCGTAGCCCACTGCACAACTTTTACCCGATTCGACATAACACCCCTTTTATTAAAGCTAAAAAAAAGCCCCAATCTGGATCACAGACTAGGGCTTGGAACTTGCTATTAACTTAAACTAGAACTTCTTGCTGATACCCAACTTGAAGACACGACCCAATGTGAATGAGTTGTATGATAACAATGAAGCATTTTTGTACCAAACATCTGGCTCTTCGTCGGTCACGTTGTCAATGTTGAAACGAACCGAAAGACCATCGCTGAATCCACCCTGACCTTCACCAAAATTATAGGCCAGCATAACATCATGAGTAATCCATGCATCCATTGACGATTGACCAAACCCAAGTGCATCATCAGTGTCATAGCCACCAGTGTACTTGGTTGTCCAACGTGCTGTTAAGTTTTCAGTTGTGTACATAATGTTACCTGACATAATTAAATCTACAGTATCCACCGCTAACACATCAGTAACAGAATCACCCGCCATACGATCCAAGGTCAAAATTTTATCACCAGACAAACCATAGCTCATAAAACCTGAACCCATTTCGTGGGTGTAATTGATATTAAAGTCGAAACCTTTAATTATTGCTGAGTTTAGGTTCGATGTAATACGGTCCAACAAGTAGGCCACCGATGAAGCTGGTACGTCATAGTTAGAACCATTGCTTGCGCGAGCCAAAAACTCGTCGATCACTGCTTGCGAAGGGTTCCAAATATATTTTTCAGGACTGGCGTATTTAGTCGACTTATCTAATGGGTTAACAGCACCCAAAATGTTATCAAAATCAATTTCGTAATACGTTGTAGACAGCATCAATCCATCGACTGGCGTCAACTCAACCGTTAAGGCCTTGTTTTCTGCTGTTTGCGGTTTTAAGTTACCACCGTTACCAGCTAAGTGAAGTACCCAAGTACCTTCACCGTCCCATTCGTTAAACACATCGATATCTGGACCAGGCGCTGCTTGTCCATAGGCATCAGTATAAGAGTAAACTGCAGGCACACCAAATTCATCAAGTACAGTAGGTGCGTTGAAAGACTCACCCCATTTAGCTTTGATAGTCAAAATATCATTAGGCTTATAAGTCAAACCTACTGCAGGGTTAGTGGTTTTACCAAAGTCACTATAATCGTCCGCACGAACTGCTACCGACAAATCTAACGTATCCAAAAGTGGCAGTTGAACCTCACCAAAATAAGAGGTCAATGTTCTATCGCCCTCAATGTATGCTTGGTCATTGACGAAATTGTATGCACCAACACCAGCTCGTGTAGCCGCACCATCATTAGCCCATGCGAAACCAAAGGCTGCTTTTACATCACCAGCAGGCAAACTTCCCAAAGTACCATTAGTAACGAACTGAATACTCTTACGTGTCTGAACAGTATCTTGCTCACGGCGATAATCTAAAATACTGCTCACAATGCTAGGATCTGCGGCTGCAACATTAAATGGATTTAAAGCACCAGAATCGACATACGACTGTGCCAACGCCCGATTGACATCAGGGTTACGCAAGCTACTAACCGAACGCCCCAAATGAGCATCTATTGTTGCATCCCAATTGTCTGTTAACTTAAACGTTAGCTCAGGATTAATACCCCAGGTTTCGATACCAATTTCCATTTCATCATGAACATACCCAGAATTCGGGCTAAATGAGAATGCGGTACCATTATCAACACCGCGCAAAATAACAGCACCACCATATAGAACATAATCAGTAGGCAATGGGGTAAAAGGACCAAGTACTGGTGAAGGCTCAGGAGCCGCCTTAGTGGTATAACCACGGGTTGAATTAGCGAATGAAGAAGTTCGATCAGTATAATAAGATGTCACTCTAAATTCTGCTGCATTACCAAGGTCCTGGGTAAGGCTAAAAAAGACCGAATCACGCTCTAGACCTGATTGTAAAGTTTCATCGATATACTTATCACAAGGCTTACCATCACCCACTGAAAATACGCCGGTACCAGGTGCAGCAGGGTTATTCGTCCAAATACCGTAGACATTAGGCACGGCAGGATAGAAGAAATACCGCATTTCAGTACCTACGGCCACATCACATTCAGTATCAAT
>JALRIU010000267.1 GCA_023255355.1 Pseudomonadales bacterium
CTTTAGTAGTTCTTCCTCAAGGGGAAGTGTTACTCCTAATTCAATCTCCTCAGGTGATGCGCCAGGTTTGAAGGTAGTGACGTTTATCACGCCCATTTCCATTTTGGGAAGGGTTTCGTAACGTGCACCGCTTAGGCTAACAAGGCCCATGCAGGCCACTACCAACATGAACATATTGACGAGGCGAGGGCGATCAATACAAAAGCTGACAAGTTTTTCCATGTGAATTATCCGCTTATTCTACCAAGCTACCGTCGGCGAGTAGTTCAATATTGCGAGTTGCAATTATTTCACCGTTTTCAAGGCCTTGTTTGACTAATAAAGAATCTTCAAAACCTAAGGTAATAGTTACTTTACGTCGTTCCGCTTTACCATCATTGACCACATAAACGACGTGACGGCCTTTATAAAACGACAATGCGTCTTCTGGAATAATGATTTGGTCTTCGATAGGAATGGTTGTGAGCTTAACTTTGGCGGTCATGCCAGGACGAAGTAATCCTTGTTGATTCTCTAGCACTAACTTGACTTCGAAATTGCCGGTGCTGGGGTCTGCTTTGGCTGAAATAGAATAGATTGTTGAGATGAAATCGCCCACCGTCGTTTCAATTTCAGCAATATTACCCGTGCGCATGTAGGGCAATTCCGATTCGCTGATATAAGTTGATACACGCAAGATGCCATCGGCTTCCATTGTGAGAATAGGTTGCATTGGCGACAGAGCTGTTCCTGCCTCCACTTTACGTTCACTGATTAAACCCGCGACAGGGCTACGAACAATAGAGTTGTTAATGTCTCGCTCGATGAGTTTGAGCTGAGCCTCTAACTGTTTTACAGCCGCTTTGGCACTATTCACTTTGAGTGCGCCATCTTCTAACTGCTGAGCAGAGATGGTTTGCTGCTCGGCTAATTGTTTCATCCGCTGATAATTTGAAGAGGCACTATCAAGTTGAGAGCTAGCTTGTAATATATTTTGTTTGGTCTGTTCTTTTTGTAGGGCAAGTTTGTCTGTGGAAAGTATCGCAAGATCCTGACGTTGGCTAACGCGCTCTCCCTCATGGACTAGGATTTTTTTTACTGTTGCTGCGAATTCAACATTTATTTGGACTTCTTCAGCGGATTCAAGTAATCCAAAGGTTTTAGTTTTGCCAACAATCGTCTGTGCCTGAACTGTTTTAGCATGAACTGCTATGCGTTTTTCTGGTTGATCAGATTCCGTCGCAACGTTTTCCTGTTTTGAACATCCCCCAAGTATTGCGACAAAAATGAAAGAGAATAATAAACGGTGCAAATATTTTGGCATGACTAAAGGCCTCGGTAGATCAAATTTGGCGCGCATATTAACACTTTGGCACGATAAATAATATTTTTATAAGTCTACAACACTGTTGACTAGTAATTGATTTTGAATCGCTATAGGATAGGGTTATCTTTTATTATGTAGTGTCACAAATGGAGCGAAAAATGTTTTCTGGAATCGTCATCAATAAAAATGAAGAGGGTATTCAATCAGTATCGATAGAAAAAATCGATGAGGCGCAATTGCCTGAGGGTGATGTCACCATTGATGTTGAATATTCAACCATCAATTTTAAAGACGGTTTGGCTATCACTGGGAGTTCTCCTGTGGTGCGTAAGTTTCCTATGGTGCCTGGCATCGATTTAGCTGGTGTAGTGAGCGCATCCGCGAGTGATGAGTTCAAGGTTGGCGACCGTGTGGTGTTAAACGGTTGGGGTGTAGGTGAGGGGCACTGGGGTGGCCTCGCCCAGAAAGCCCGTTTAAATGCGGCGACCTTGATTCCGCTTCCAGCAGCATTTACCTCGCGGCAAGCGATGGCAATTGGTACCGCTGGCTACACTGCGGCGTTGTGTGTCGATGCATTGATTAATCATGGTGTTACCCCAGAACAAGGTGAAGTTTTAGTCACCGGCGCAACCGGTGGCGTGGGAAGTTTTGCGGTCACCTTGTTGGCTAAGGCAGGTTTTAACGTTGTTGCTTGCACGGGCAAAGCATCTGAAGAGAGCTATTTGAAAGAATTAGGTGCTAGCTCGATTATTCTGCGTGAAGAGCTATCTGAAAAAGGCAAACCATTGCAGCGTGAACGTTGGGCTGGTGTGGTTGATTCTGTTGGCAGTCATACCCTAGCAAACGCCTGTGCGCAGACCAAATACCGTGGCGCGGTCGCTGCGTGTGGCTTGGCACAGGGGGCTGATTTTCCAGCGACAGTTATGCCCTTCATCTTGCGCGGTGTTGCATTGTTAGGTGTGGATAGTGTCATGGCGCCCAAAGCACCACGCTTGGCTGCCTGGGATCGTTTGGCTAAGGATTTGGATCCAGCAAAACTGGATTTAATCGCCAACGAAGTGACGCTAGCTGAAGCAGTAAATGTCGCAGCAGAAATTCTCAAGGGTGCTGTTCGTGGTCGTGTCGTTGTTAACGTTAACGCATAGTTAGTTTTTATGCGTTTGTCTCAGGTATCAGGCCCAGTTTTGGGTGAAGAGGCCGGGCTGGGTTCGCTAACCTTGCCTGGTTTTTTTTATGAAGTTTGTCAGCGTTATGCAAGCAATCAAGCGCTCGTTTGGCGCGATCTTAGTGGTGAAGAACGACATTACACATATTCACAACTATATGATCGCTCTAGTGAGATTGCGCAGGCATTAGTGGCTGCGGGGGTCGGTAAGGGCACTCGAGTTGGCGTATTAATGTCAAATCGACCTGAATGGATTATGACCTGTTTTGGCATTGCGATGGCTGGTGGTGTGGTCGTTGCATTAAATACCTTTTCAACAGAACAAGAGTTGGCTCACCAGATCTCAGTCGCAGATATTGAAATCCTGTTTTTTGAGCAGGGTGTTGCTAATAAAAACTTTGTTAGCATGCTTTTGGATATCCTGGGTAGCGAATCCCAAAATACCTCTGGTAATTTTTTTAGTACAATTTTTCCATTTTTGCGTAGAGTCATTTGTGTCGATGACGTTGAGGTTAATTACATAGAACCTTTTGAAAAGTTTTTGTTATTAGCTAACAAAGTTGAACAAAAGCTTGTCTTGGCGATGATCGAAAAATGTCATCCAGCGGATGATGCGTTGATATTTTTTTCTTCCGGTACGACTGCCATGCCAAAAGCAATCCAGCAAAGCCATCGTGCTGCAACATTGCAAAGTTGGCGGGCCGGACAATGGTATCAATTGGATAGTCAGGCGCGATTTTGGAGCGCCAATGGTTTTTTCTGGTCGGGTAACTTTGCTATGGCGCTTGGGGGTACTCTTAGTGTCGGTGCATGTTTGATTTTACAGCGTTATTTTGTTGCCGAAGAGGCCGTTGAATTGCTGTCCTCGCAACGAGTCACTTGCGTATTTGCTTGGCCTCATCAATATGCCCAATTACGCGATACTCAAGCCTGGCAGCATGCCGATTTTTCTGCCATGAATCGCGTTGACCCCAAAAATGTCTTTTCTTCGCATCCAACATTTAATTGTCAGTGGTTAGAGCCCAATGGGTATGGTGCAACCGAAA
>JALRIU010000270.1 GCA_023255355.1 Pseudomonadales bacterium
TGAACAGTTTGAGTTGTTATTCCAGCGGCGCTGTGATTACGCTCAGGGATACCTCTTTAGTAAGCCTGTCACTGGTGATGAAATTTTGCGTATGGGCGGTAGCTTACCAAATTATTCAAAAATCCGTCAGCAACGCCAACCTGTAGGCCAGAGTGAACACTCAAAGTCTTTTTATTAAGTACAATTAGAAAGGCGGTGCGGAATAACCTTTAAGAGGTTTTCCAGTAATAGGGTGATTTAAAACAAGTTCGGTTGCATGTAATAGTAAACGTTCTGCAGCGGCAAGTGCTTCGGTATGGGCGTACATGTCGCATCCTAAAATAGGATGTCCTAGTTCTCTGCTATGAATTCTCAATTGATGCGAACGCCCTGTGATGGGATGGAATAATACTCGGGTGCAATTATTGTCGTAATCACGTTCTAGCACTTTGAATTCTGTTAGAGACCATTTACCTGTTTCATGACAAATTTTCTGTAGCGGGCGCCGTTCCCAGTCGCATACAATTGGCAACTCTATTTTGCCATGATCTTCGGCAACAATTCCCCAAAGCACAGCAGTGTATGTTTTTGATATAGCTCGACGTTGAAATTGTCGGGTGATTTCTGCGTGAGCTGCGTGACTTAGCGGTACCATCATGATGCCCGAGGTATCCAAATCAAGGCGGTGGACAGCCGTTGCTGTTGGAAAATTTTCTTGGATGCGGCTTATCATGCAATCTTTGTTGCCTGCTAAACGTCCAGGAACTGATAATAATAGGTCAGGTTTGTCTATTAATAGTAAGTCATCATCTTGATAGAGGATCTTAATCTCTCGATAGCACGGCGGAACAATATACGGCCTTGGCTGTTGATCAAATGGAACCTGAGGCATTACAAAGGACCGTAGGGTAGATATCGGTTATCTGACACCTGACGTATCCAACCAAGCAGATCTTTATCTAGTTTGTTACCACTTTTTCGTAGCAATTTGGCACATGCAATTGCTGGGCAGTATTGGTCAGCGCGGCATTGTGGAAACTGCATTTCAATCAAGGTGAAAAACTTTATTAGCCCCAGGAGTTCCTCGTATTTAAGCGGCCCAAGGTGTTCTAACCAATGTTCGATACCTGCTTGCATAGTATTGGCAAGGATTGTGAGATCAGCCTCTGGTAGATCCTTGATGGCCGCCTGACTAAGTGCTGACCATTGCTGTAATAACTCTAAAGAAGGTAATTCTAAATCAGATTTTTTACCTTCTGGGATCCAACTGCCTAAACTCATTTAATACTCCAAAAGCTAGACAGTTGATCTGTCTAGCGTGCATTCATCTTGGTCAGCAAGTCTAACACTTTCGTTGCAAATTTACCGTATGGAGGGGCAAGGAATTTTGTTGCGGAAAACGACGCTTGATAAAATACTGGCCTTAGTTTGGAGAAGGTAACAAACCCTTCAAAGCCATGATAATGCCCCATGCCGCTGGCGCCAACACCGCCAAATGGAAGGTCATGCTGCGCAACGTGGAAAAGTGCATCATTGACCGATACACCACCTGACATTGTGCTGTCGATGTAGCGCTGAATGAGTGCTTTGTTATTGCTGAATGGATAAATCGCTAGGGGGCGATCACCAGCATTTATCTGATCAATCGCTTGTTGCGGATCGTCATACTCTAGCACCATGAGTAAGGGGCCAAATGTCTCGCGATGACGTATGGTCATATCATCAGTCGTATCTAAGATAAGATAGGGGGGGATTTTCCGCATGCCTGGTGCTGATTCTTGTCCTTCGCGCATGTTGATCAAGGTGGCCCCTTTTGCTGCACAGTCTGCCAGTGTTTCTTGTAGGCGTTGATAGGCCACCTCATCAATGATTGACGTAAAGTCAGGGCTATTGATATCGGGACAATGGATTTTGATGTAGTCCGCGCAAAGGTCGATGAACTGTTGGCGTTTGTGCTTGGGTATAAATACATAATCGACGTTAGTGCAGATTTGTCCAGCGTTGAATAATTTAACAAATAAAATACGTTCAACAGCTTTTGCTAAGTCGTAATCGTCGGCAATAATCGCTGGGCATTTGCCCCCGAGTTCAAGGGTGACGGGTACCAGATTTGCCGCTGCGGATGCCATGACCTTTCTGCCGGTTTGGCCAGACCCAGTAAAGATAAGATGGTCAAAGGGAAGCTTAGAAAATTCGACCCCAACGCCGCCAGTTTCTTCAAAAAAAGCAAGTTTGTCGTTTGCAAAATACTTAGGGCTTAGCTGGATCAACAAACGCGTCAAATTACGTGAGTTTTCGGACATTTTAACCATGGCGCGATTTCCTGCAGAAAATACGCTGCATAAACCTGTCATAGTCAGATTAATGGGGAAGTTCCAAGGAATAATCATACCCACTACACCAAGTGGTTGAGGGTAAACACGGTTCTTAGCACCAGGATAAAGTGTGATGTCGATATGGCGACGTTGCGGTTTCATCCAGGATTTAAGATTCTTTAGCGTATCATTGACGGCCTGAAGCACGGTGACGATTTCAGCAAAAATTGTTTCATGCCGAGAACGATTGCCGTAATCCTGACATATGGCCTCAATAATTGCTTCTTGGTTGTCTTTAATAAGGGCTTTTAACTGTAAAAGATCACTGCGTCGTTGTTTATACGAAACGATAGGCTGATCGAGATAGGCTTTTCGCTGACTAGAAAGACATTGTGTGAGTTGTGATTGGATGTTACTGATGTCAGCCTCGTTTGAAGCGATAGTTGGATTGGCGGCGTTCATTGTTTTCTCCGTTATTTGCCCAGTTCTAAATTCTAACTAAATTGGGCAAATAACGGGGGTTTTAAAGCGCCAGTTTGACAAATACCTCTTTGTTTTGCTGGTCAATTCGTTCGATCAAGACAGGAATATTTGCGTCTAATGTCAGTTTTAGATCACCAACGTTTGCGGTTCCCTCTAAGCTTTGGAAGTTATAGCCGCGCTTGCTTTTACGCATATCAACATTAGCAATGATACCCCAGTCATCGAGTCTAACCGTTATTGCCGTGTGTCGAAAATTTATGATGGTTGCGGCAACGCTTTCATGGATATTTTGTTGGGCAAGCCAATCAATTTTCATCCAATGCTCGGTATTGTTACTTGCTTGACGAATCAGCGATGACTGCTGGTTGATTTGCGCAGCGATATCAGCCAAAGGAAGCTCACAGGTTTTATCTGCAAGATGAGCTTTAATGAGTCTTAGGTTAATAAGATCTGCATAGCGGCGAATAGGCGAAGTGATAGTTGCGTAGTGTTTTACCCCTAGACCAAAGTGTGATTTGGCTTCGTGACTAAAACTTCCTGGGATTAGACGGCGCTGAATAAGGCTAACGATTGGCGCATCAGTTACATCGCTATTGGCAGCATCGATAAGTGTTTTGTAATGAGCTGTGTCAGTAAAATCAAGCGCCTCAAGCTCGGGTAAATACTTATCAATAATAAGTTTCGCTTCGTTAATTTGTTCAGGTCTGAACCCTGGATGGATACTAAAAATACCTTGTCCGAGATCCGCTAACAATTGCGCCGCAGCTAAGTTGGTCGTTAGCATGCATTCTTCAATCATATTCTGAGCAGTATTGCGGTCGACTTTGCGAATAGCACAAATCTTTTTGTTGTCGTCTAAGCTTATTGCGTAATCTGGTCGTTCTTGTCCGATCAGAGCGTGAGTGCGACGCCATTGATGACGGGCTTTAGCCACCTCATTGATGCATTTGAGGCTATCTTGCAAGGTGGCCTCGATGTCGCTTTGCTGGCCGTCGAGTAACTGGCTGACAGCGTCATAGCTTAACTTGGCACGTGAGCATATTATCGCAAGTTTAAATGTTT
>JALRIU010000013.1 GCA_023255355.1 Pseudomonadales bacterium
CAGAATGCAAATATTATTCGTCGTGATATGGAATTTGCGGTGCTCGAAGATAATTTTCCAGCAGATGTTCAGGTTGTTATTGCGGGGCATCAAACGTTGCGGCCGGGGGCTGAAATTACTGCGGTTAGCGTTGGAGATTAAACGTGTTTTTCTCTGAACTTTGTATAAAACGACCAGTATTCGCAACGGTTCTATCACTTATTGTTATTATGCTTGGTGGGGTTTCTATGGAACGCCTCAGTCTGCGTGAATACCCCTTTGTTACCAAGCCAACAGTTAATATCAGCACTGTCTATATTGGTGCCTCCGCAGATATTGTTGAGACTCAAGTGACGACGCCTATTGAAGAGGTTTTAGCTGGAACTGAGGGTATTGATTATATTAGTTCACAGTCACGTCCGGGTTTGAGTCAAATCAACGTCACCTTTAAATCTGATCAGGATATCGAAGATGCTGCATCTAATGTTCGGGATCGATTAGCGCGGGTACAGCGTCGATTACCACGTGAAGTGTTGCCTCCGACAGTCTATAAGCAAGAGGCAGATTCAATGCCAATTGTTTTGGTTGTTGCCAAAAGCTCTCGCCACACCCAAGAGGAGTTATATGACATTGGTCGAGATTATGTTATTGATCGTTTGCAAATTATTGATGGCGTCAGTGATGTTAGTATGTATGGCGGCCGTGAACCGGCTATGCGAATATGGATCGATAGACAGGCTTTAATTGGTTACCAATTAACTGTTCAAGATGTTGAGGCCGCTATCCGCAGAGAAAATGTCGATATTCCTGCCGGACGTATTGAAAACTTTAGTACTGAGATAACTATTTTCAGTAAAACCAGCCTTAATCGACCAGAACAGTTTGAAGACATTGTCGTGACGAAACGCGATGGCGTCATTATTCGTATCAAAGACGTGGCGCGGGTAGAATTAGGTTCGTCTGATACTCGTAGCTTTATAATGATTGATAATTTACCTGCCTTAGGTATGGGGGTTCGAGCTCAGTCAGTTGCCAATCCGTTGCAATTAAGTGATGCCGTTTTGAAAGAACTTGACGCCATCCGTAAGGTACTTCCTGAGGGCGTTACCCTCGAAGTGACAAGTAACCTTGGCGAAACAATTAGGGATTCGATTGATAACGTTTATAGCGCCCTAATCGAAGCCATTGTTTTGGTTGTGCTAGTGATCTTTGTTTTCTTACGCTCTGTTCGCGCTACGCTTATTCCGCTGGTTACCATACCTATTTCGATTATCGGTGTGCATGCCTTTATGTTCTGGTGGGGGTTCAGTATGAACACCTTGACCTTATTGGCGATGGTATTGGGTATTGGTATTGTTGTTGATGATGCTATTGTTGTTCTAGAGAATATTTACCGCCATATTGAGGAAGGAAAAACGCCTCGTGAAGCTGCGATTATTGGTGCTAAGGAGATTTTCTTTGCCATTATTGCCATGACGCTCACCTTGGCTGCGGTATATGCACCGCTTGGTTTTGCTGAAGGTGATACCGGTAAATTATTCATCGAGTTTGCCTTAACCCTTGCCGGTGCAGTATTGATTTCAGGTTTTGTGGCAATTTCTTTAACACCCATGATGTGTGCCCATTTATTAAAGGCCCACAACGCCGCTAAAACTTCCTTGTGGAGTTCGCTTTCAGAAAAAATAGAAGCATGGATTACTTGGTGGGCAGAAGGTTATGCACGTATTGGTGGCTGGTTTATTGATCACCGTTTTATGGCTCTCGGATTGATGCTGTTTGCTATTTTGGGGGCTGCATATATGGTTTTTGAGTTGCCTAAAGAGCTCGCCCCTTACGAAGATAATGATCGTGTAATGATAATGGCGATTGGTCCAGAGGGGAGTAACATTAACTATGCAGAAAAATATTTAAAAAATCTCACCAATGAATTAAACGAAATCCCTGGCGTGCGTTTGGTATTTGCAATCTATGGTGTGACCAATGTTAACTTCCACCGTTTTACTGTGTTGCTAGATCCGATCAAGGAGCGAGAGGTTAGTCAGGAAGATGTGTATAAGCAGATTAGGGAAGTTGTCAAAAGACATACTGGTTTGATCTACTTGGTGAGTCAGATGGCACCTCTGGGCCAGTCTCGAAATGCAAGACCAATTCATATTGTGCTTCGATCATCAGCCGATATTGAAGGTCTAGCAGAAAAGGCTGACCAGGTGGTTGATGTAATGAACAAAAGTGGTGTCGTCAACGCGGTGAATCTAGATTTGAAACTAAATAAACCTCAAGTCGAGATCTTTTATAATCGCGCCATGATGGCCGATGCTGGTGTTCCTGTAGAAACTGTGAGTCGAACCTTAGAAACGTTGTTTGGGGGTAGGGTGGTGACCGAATTCCAACGTGGGACGCGTAAATACGACGTACTTGTTCAGACAGAGCTTGGTGATCGTATGGATCCAAGAGACATTGATGAAGTGTATCTGAGGGCTGATGATGGTAGCTTTATTGCTATTCAGGATATCGTTACTCAACGAGAAACAATTGTGCCTCGCGAAATTACGCATTTCAATAAACTGCGTGCTGCTCAGATTACCGCTGTCCCTGCAGATGGTTATGGTTTGGGTGATGCACTAAGTAAAGTTGTAAGTGATATTCAAGCGCTTAATATTGACGATCTTGAGATTGACTATATCGGTCAGTCACGAGAGTACGTTACCGCCGGTAATGAAATTTATGTGACGATGCTTCTGTCATTAATGTTTATTTACCTAGTGCTGGCAGCGCAATTTGAAAGCTTCCGTGATCCAATCATTATTTTGCTGTCCTCGCCATTTGCTATATTTGGTGCCTCTCTGTTACTGCTAATATTTGGTAAGTCGATTAGCATCTATTCTCAAATCGGCATGATTACGTTGGTGGGTTTGATCAGTAAGCACGGCATAATGTTGGTAGATACAGCGAATCGACTGCGATTGCAGGGTGTTTCAAAAGCGGATGCAGCCAAACAGGCAAGTTTACAACGTTTCAGACCTATCTTGATGACGACAGGGGCGATGGTGCTAGGCTCGCTACCCTTGGCATTAGCTACAGGTGCTGGTGCTGCCAGCCGTTCTCAAATAGGCTGGGTTGTCGTGGGTGGCTTAGCCATTGGCACCATTTTTACATTGCTGGTTACCCCGGTGTTGTACACCATGATTAGTAAGGAAACTTTAAAGCCTGATACGGTGGTAACAGGTGGTTAGTGTTGCTGTCGTTGGTTGGGGGATGTCGGCAAAAACCTTTCATTTGCCATTTATTGTCGCATCAAAGCATTTCTCACTGGTCGCAATGGTTACATCGCAGTCAAGTGCATGTGCGTCGTTGTATCCAGCAATCAAATGCTTTACCTCGATCGAGGAATTACTTGCTGACTCCATTCCTGATCTCATTGTATTAGCTACGCCAAATCATCTTCATTTTGAGCAGGCAAAGTTGGCACTTCTGGCGGGTTGTAATGTGCTCATCGATAAGCCCTTTGTCATCAGTGTCGCGCAAGGTGAGGCTCTTTGTAAGATATCTGAAAGCTGTGATCGGCAAATTTTTGTTTATCATAATCGGCGTTGGGATGGCGATTTTATGACCTTGCAACATGCTTTGGCCGCCGGGCAGTTGGGCGATGTTAAGCTTTGCACCATCCAGTTTGATAGGTTTCGTCCCCATCCTCGTGAGCGTTGGCGAGAAAGTGCGATCGAAGGGGCGGGAATTTGGTTTGATTTAGGGCCTCATCTTATTGACCAAGCGTTGCTATTATTTGGTCGACCTATTAGCCTTCAGGCAAGACTGAATAGCCTTCGCGATGGATCTAAGAATATCGATTACGCAAACGTCAATTTATTTTACGCTGACAAAGAGGTGGTACTTAGGGCGAGTCCTTATACCGCTGGGCCAATGTTGCGATACCAAGTAGAAACGACACTCGGAACTTGGCGAAAATATGGTCTAGATCCTCAAGAAGATAGCCTCAAAAATGGTTCTATCCCAAGTATGGAGCCGTGGCTAGATGATGCGGTTACTGAAACAGCACAATGGTGTACAGGGCAGGCTGTCGATATTCAACCCATTCAAGCTGGCAATTACATGCAGTTCTATGAACAGGTTGGTCTTTTCTTGACTGGGCAGCTTGTCCACCCGCCAGTGCGGGTTGAAGAGGCGCTTGATGTTGTAAAAGTTCTTGAAAAGGCCATCGAAAGCGAACGAAGCGGTTGCCGATTGGCGATAGATTGGTAATCATTCATTAGAACACACTTGTTTTATTCAAAATCAATCTAACGAAAAATTCTCAGTCACCTATACTCTAGCCAATTCACAGGGATTGAGGATTATTTTATGTCGATGACTAAGTTGCACGTTGGAGAATGTTCATATTGTAAAGAAACAGGCGAACTTTGTAAGCATGGTTCTACTGAACATATTCAGCCACAAGTAGCCAAAGTTTTTTTATATCTTGTCGAGCACAAGGATGAAATTGTCACTCGCGAAGAATTGTTTGATGCTGCTTGGCACGATCAAGTGATATCAGATGAATCACTGACACGTTGTATCAGTGTCATTCGTCGTACGCTCGAAAAACACGACTATGGCATAACTATAGAGACCCTCCACAAACGTGGTTATAGACTTTCGGCGGTCAATAAACCTTGGTATCAATCTCATCATCTTCCCTATGCTGTGACAGCGGCAGCTGCAATTGCAGCTGCGGTTTTTGTCTCGATGCATTAAAAAACGTATCCCTCATTTTTTTAGTATCTTTTTATGGAATTCACCTTTTTAAAAGATAAATTCCATGTTTTGCTTTTGTTTTGTTCAGTTCTTTCTTAGTTTTTTCGCCTAGATTTGTAAGCACGGAATGACCGTGAAACATATTGGAGAAAGACTATGAAAAGTATTATTGGTATTGGGACATTAGCATTGGCATTATCGACCACCACTTGGGCACATGAGTCTGCTAGTAAGGTTGAATATAAAGGCGATACATCAGCAAGAAAGGTTTGTTTGTCGATAGTTGAAGACAATGTATCTCAATTAAAATCTGCCCTGAGAAGCGATCGTTTAAGAAACAAACGCTTGGGAAATAATGCAGATACCTATAGTTGCAATGGATTAGCTTTGGTTGAATTTGCGGATGCCAATGAAGCTTACAATATCGCTAATTATTTGGCGCCAGAACGTTTAGGCAGGGTTGATATGGAAGATGTTGCCAGTCGTTAACTGACTGTATGTGAAGAACAGCTAACCAGACAAAATGATTAGGTTAGCTGTTTCATTAATTAGCGCTTAAAGCTTATGACATAGTTTACGCTTAAATGTTTGCTGTAATAGTCTTGGTAGTAATTACAGTGATATTGCTCATCCATTGCTGATAGGCGGCTATGTAATTCATTAATCTGTTGCTTGGCACTGCTCAACTGTTGAGAGCGTTGTCCAATTTGTTTAGCTGTTTCAAGGATGGCATCTTCATAAATTGTAGTAACGATAGCATCGGTATGTGGGTAGTATTGATAGAGTGAGCCCATGCATATACCGGTGATTTCGGCGATCTTGGTCGATTTTAAATTTACCATTGCTGTATCTTCAAGCAACATCAAGGTTGTTTCCTTGATACTTTGCACCAAGATTTTTGAACGAGTCTGCTTAGGATATTTACGAGGCTTTGGCGGTTGAAAAGCTTTGGTCGTGCTTTTAAAACCATGGTCCAATAATTGCGGATTGTGACCAGAATTAATAAAGCTTATATCCTTTATCTGCAGAGCGTTATTCATGATGTTTTCCCGTGATTGATTGTGGTGCGAATAATGGCTGTTTTTTAATCATTGCGGAAGGTCGTATTTAATCAAAAAAACTCACATAAATTATCATTAATATCTGTTAATATAGGTTTTTTATGGATTATTTGTTTTAAAAGTACACGAATTATGGCAACGATTTGTCAGCATCATGTTCAAGCGAGCACCTTAGGTTTACGTCGTAAGGGGCTTGATGAGCAACAACTTTATGATCAGGCGGCTATTCATCCTCTGGCGCTGACTGACAAACGTGCACGCGTGCATACAGACCAGGTGGCTAGGCTTTTTAAAAGCGTCATGCTCTCGTTGGATGATGAATACATGGGATTTGCCCCAAACCCTGTCAGGGTGGGTATCTTCGCTACCATGGCTGAGCTTGTTGTTCATTGTAGAACGTTGAGAGAATTGCTAAACAAAGCAGCAAATTTTTACGGTCTTATTAATGATGACGTCTTATATGCACTGACGGAGAATGATGGTTCAGCTCGTTTTAATATTTTATTTCGCTCACCAGAATACGACCCTCAACATTTTTTGGCTGAATTCCTTTTGGTAATATGGCATCGTTTTTCGAGTTGGTTTATTGGCGCGCCTATACCCCTAACGGAAACACGCTTTGCATTTGCTTTGCCTAATCATGAGCGCGAAGTAAAAATTATGTTCCCGGGAAAACAAACGTTTGATTGCCAGAGTAATGCTCTTATTTTTGATTGTGATTACCTCGACCGTCCTCTCATTCGGAATCAGCAAGAAGTCGATCTTCTTATTAGTAATGCCCCTGCTGATTTTATGACCATTCCTGGGGCCGAAAATACAATTGAGAACCGTCTAGTAAGATTGATGTCCGAGGCGCATGAAACCAAAATGGATAACATTAGTCTGGATTGGGCCTCTGAACGTTTGAATATGAGTGCGCAAACGCTTCACCGTCGTTTACGAGACGAGCATACCAGTTTTCAAACCGTTAAAGACGCCCACCGCCGAGAATTAGCATTACGTTACTTACTAGATGACTATCGCTCGGTGGAAGAGGTCTCAACCCTTGTGGGATTTCAGGAAGCCCGATCCTTCACAAGGGCATTTCGAATTTGGACAGGTGTTACGCCAAGACAGTATCGACAACGCGCCAAATTAAACTAGCGAGTTGGTTTATTTACCTTTGAAATTAGCAGGGCGTTTTTCAAAAAACGCTGAGACACCTTCAACGAAATCATAGCTATGGAAACATTCATCTTGTAGCTTAGCTTCTAATGCCATGGTGCTTCTGAGACTATGATCAGCGGCATGCAGCAGAATGTTTTTTGAGCGCTTAACCGCCATTGGCGCTCTAAGCGCCAATTTTTCAGCCAATGTTAGTACTGCCTGTTGCAGCTCGTTAGCTGCGACAACGTTATTGCACAATCCAGCCGAAAGACACTCTTGGCTATTCATTTGCTGGGAAAATGCCGCCATAGCAAAGGCTCGCTTGTGGCCCAGTCGATCAAGTAAGAATTTGTGCATACCTCCGTCAGGGATCAAATTGATATTAGTAAACACTGAATACAGGTAGGCATTATCGGCCATCACGGCTAGGTCACAAGCTAACATAATTGAACCACCATAGCCTGCAGCCGCGCCATTAACAGCGGCTATAACGGGTTTGGCTCCATAAGCGATAGCCTCTATCACTGGATCGAACTCGCGTTCCAGTCGCTCAGTGATTACCCCTGGCAACTCTTTGTTGGGAATGTCATCGGTCAAGTCGGCACCAGCGCAAAAAC
Organism: Pseudomonadales bacterium; assembly: GCA_023255355.1. Taxonomy (GTDB): domain Bacteria; phylum Pseudomonadota; class Gammaproteobacteria; order Pseudomonadales; family JAHEIH01; genus JAHEIH01. The sequence continues at coordinate 7,553 of JALRIU010000013.1, forward strand.
CTTCGCCCACTGCATTAAGAATTATCACTCTTGTCTGCGGTTCTGCTTGAGCTTGTTTTAAAGCATCTGCAAGTTCAAGTAACATTGGCGTGTTAAGGGCATTTCTTGTTTGCGGACGGTTGAGCGTTACCGTGCTGACAAACTCCTCGTGATTAAGGATAACGTTCTGATATGAAGTCATGGCCTGGCCTTATTTGGGGGGCATTCTGATTGCCGCATCCATTCGGATACACTCGCCATTTATATAATCATTGTCGACAATGTGTAGTGACAATTTGGCAATCTCTGAGGGTTTTCCTAGGCGTTTTGGAAACACCGTGGCTGCAGATAGACCTGCGTAAACTTCTTCTGATAGTTCATCAAACAGTGGAGTGTGGATGATACCTGGTACAACAGTGTTTACTCGAATGCCAACAGAAGATAGATCGCGAGCCATAGGTAACGTCATCGCCACAATGGCACCTTTAGTTGCAGAGTAAGCCACTTGGCCGATTTGGCCCTCGTAGGCTGCTACAGAAGCCGTGTTAATAATCACACCTCGGCCACCATCATCATTGATTGGTTGGTTATTAGCCATTGCAGCTGCAGCAAGGCGACACATATTGAAAGTACCCACCTGATTGACCATGACAACTTTCATGTAATCATCTAGCGAGTGTGGCCCATTGCGGCCTAATGTTCGAGAACCTATACCGATACCAGCATAGTTATTAACGATATGAATATCTCCAAAGTCGGCAGAGACTTGAGTTATAGCTTGTTCAACGTTTTCGGCATCGGCAACGTTTACTTTGTAAAATTTAACGTGATCTCCAAGGCGCGCTGCAGCAGCTTGACCGGCCGTTTCGTTAAGATCAAAGATGGCTACGTTTGCACCATTTGCTGCATACAATTCTGTGGTGCCTAATCCTAGACCAGATGCGCCACCAGTCACGATGGCTGTTTTCCCTTTAATGTCCATAATCAATTCTCAAAAGAGATTAGGCTATCCCATTGTTGCCAAAAAGAGCAATGCAAAAATCGCCAAAGGTACTCATATTAAAGTCATATCTTGCTAGTCTTGCTTAGCTGACTTAGAGTGTCGCCCATTATAGGGGGCGTTTTATTATGTTTTTTGGCATCGTTGATTTAACGACGTATATCTTGGGCACTATTTTTATTATTTTGATTCCAGGCCCAAATTCTATCTATGTAATGACGACTTCATCACGCCAGGGAGTTCATGCTGGAATAGCAAGTGCTGCTGGTGTTTTTGTTGGCGATTCTATTTTGATGTTGCTTGCCTCGCTAGGCGCTGCTGCAGTCCTACACACGTTGCCTTCTGTGTTTTTAGGTATACAGGTGGTAGGTGCCATTTATTTGATGTGGTTGGGTTATGGGCTGTTGACACAAGCAAAACTTAACTGGACGTCTCGTCATCAAGCATATGATGCCCCTAAGGTAACTATAGATAAACGTCATCCTTTCAAGCGAGCATTGTTGATTAGTTTGGTTAACCCCAAGGCAATTTTATTTTTTGTATCTTTTTTTGTGCAATTTGTTTCACCAGAATACGAATATCCATGGCTGAGTTTTTTGATTTTAGCGATCATTCTGCAGGTGTTTAGTGTTGCATATCTTGCAACGCTTATTTGGGGCGGAGTTAGTTTAGCTAATTTATTCGCACGTCGCAGAGGTTTGAGTGCCATAGGAAACGCATTAGTTGGTATAGCTTTTATCAGTTTCGGTTTAAAAATGCTGGTTGAAATTTATTAGGTTTCTCAAACAGCTATTCTTGCCATCAATACTCTATATTTATGGTAAAAACATAGTCATATTTGCTGAATTTTTTTGAGAATATCATCCATTTAGGCGTGTTTCCTTCAACCTGCTAATGTTAAGATAAATAAAATTACTTTTCTAAGGCTATGTCATGAGCGAACGTCCTATATTTATTCCCTATGCTGGTCATATGTTGCTTGAAGCGCCGCTGCTTAATAAGGGTAATGCGTTTACTCTTGAAGAGCGCCGCGAATTTAATCTCACTGGCTTACTCCCTGCCAATGTTGAGACAATTGAAGAACAAGTAGCGCGCGTCTACGAACAATTACAATCATTCGAAAAACCTATCGATAAGCATATTTTCCTTAGAAACATTCAGGACATTAATGAGACGGCTTATTACCGTTTGGTTGTCGAAAATCTTGAAGAAATTATGCCATTAATATACACCCCGACTGTAGGTGAGGCCTGTCAACGTTTCTCCCACATTTACCGTCGTAAACGGGGTATCTTCATTAACTATGAAGATATGGATCGTATCGATGAAATCCTACATAACGTGACCAAGCAAAACGTTAAGGTTTTAGTCGTAACGGATGGCGAACGTATCTTGGGACTTGGTGACCAAGGTATTGGCGGTATGGGTATCTCCATTGGTAAACTTTCACTCTATGTTGCTTGTGGTGGAATTAGTCCTGCCAATACTTTGCCTGTCGTGTTGGATGTAGGTTGTAATAATCAAAGTTTATTGGATGATCCTATGTATATGGGCGCCCGTCATAAACGTATTACCGGTGAGCAGTATGACGAATTCATGGAGACCTTTATTGGTGCAGTTAAACGTCGCTGGCCAGAAGTTATTTTACAGTTCGAAGATTTTGCAAAGGACAACGCTGATAGGTTACTTAAGAAATATCGCGACCAATTATGCTGTTTTAATGATGACATTCAGGGCACCGCTGCGGTCACCGTAGCTACCTTAATTTCTGCAGCCTATTCCAAAGGTGAAAAACTCAAAGATCAACGCGTAGTTATTGTCGGTGGTGGTTCAGCTGGCTGTGGTATCGCAGAAATGATTATCCAGAAAATGGTATCTGAGGGTCTGGATGAAACCGCTGCTCGCCGCAATATTTTCTTGGTTGGACGCAACGGTTTATTTGTCGATAACATGCAAAAGTTGACAGAGGCACAAACGCCTTTGGCCTATCCTGCGGAATTGATCGCTGACTGGACAAGTACCGAAGTGCTTCACAATGTTGTTGATCACGCTAAGGCATCAGTTATTATTGGTGTCACAGGTCAGCCAGGGCTGTTCGATCAATTGTTGATGAACATAATGCAACGTCATACTGAGCGTCCTATTGTCTTCCCTCTTTCTAATCCTACCTCCTGTATGGAAGGTAATCCTGCTGATATTCTCGGTTGGACCGAAGGCAAAGCGATTATTGCTACAGGTAGTCCTATCGCGCCGATCCATTTGAATGGTCAAACCCATCATATTGCACAATGCAATAACAGCTATATTTTCCCTGGATTAGGTTTGGGTGTGTTGGCAAGTAAGGCTACCCGTATCAGTGATGGCATGCTCATGGCTGCTGCTGAAACGTTGGCCAGTTTAGCGCCCGCGGTTGAAAATGGTGAGGGTAATTTGTTGCCCGCCATAAAGGATATTCGCCGTATTAGTCAGGCGATAGCTGCCGAAGTATTTAAGCGGGCAATTGAAGATGGTTATGCTAAACCGTTTGATGATGATGAAATTAAAGACCGTATCCAGAAATATTGGTGGAGTCCTAAATATCGTCAATACCGCCGTGTGAGTTATTAAGTATTTTCAAAGCAGTTACGTCAAATCTATATTGGCGTAACTGCTTATCTTGATGAGTTTTTAATAGCTAGAATCGACAGTGCTTTCTAGTCCTTTATATTCGGCGCAGAGTGCGCTAGTCGCACTTGCAAGAAGTAATGCATCAACGCCAACCGCTACAAAATTGGCGCCCGCCTGAATAAACCTTTGATTAAGACCTTTGTCGGCACATAATACACCGCCGCCTAATGAATTATGGTTACAGCGTTTCAATCCATCTAGGATGATATCGACAATAGTAGGGTGGTTACTTTGCCCTGCAAATAACTTTAATCGCTACATTACTTTGTTTTTCACCGGCTGTGGAAATTAACAAATTAATTAATGGTGAATTGACGCATTTTTTGCGTGCCGACTTGTGATTTTTCAACTTTCAATGCATGCTGTTTTCCGAATTATTTAACTAAGGTGGATTTGACTAATGAATCACGAAATTGATCGCGTGTTTGCGCTTCAACAAAAACATCAATGGGCAATGAAGGCTACAACCGCATCTGAACGAAAAGCGCTTTTAAATAAATTAAAAGATGCCGTCACTGCGCATGCTGATGATATCGTCGCTGCTGTGTTAGCAGATACTCGCAAACCTGAGCAGGAAATTCGTATTACCGAGGT
>JALRIU010000189.1 GCA_023255355.1 Pseudomonadales bacterium
GTGATCATATAGCATTGTGGGCTGTTATTCCCTTGCTGTTTATTGCGGCATCAATCATCGCATTTACCACAGGCACCTCGTGGGGTACCTTTGCCATTATGATCCCTATCGCGGTACCGCTGGCTTTGAATACAGGGCTTCCCATGCATATCATGGTTGCAGCTGCGTTAGGTGGAGGAATTTTTGGCGATCATTGTTCGCCGATTTCAGATTCTACCGTAATGTCTTCACTGGCCGCTGGTTGCGATGTTCTGGATCATGTTTTGACCCAATTGCCCTATGCCTTAGTTGGCGCAGGTATAACTGCATTGCTATATCTCATGCTCGCAGTGGTATAGTCCAGCACGATTTGGTGCGTGAGGCTGTTAAGCCTCGCCCAAATCCATTTTAAAGAAGCAGAGCTTGTTGCCGTCTAGATCTCTAAAATAGGCCCCGTAAAAGAAGGGCATGCGTTGCCCTGGCTCACCTTCACAGCTAGCGCCTAGTTCGATGGCTTTATGGTACATGGCATCGACTTGATCTTTGGTATCACAGGCAATGGCAGACATGTTGCCGTTGCCTGGGTGATTGGGTTGGCCATCAAATGGTAGGCAAATAGCAAACATACCTGGTCCCATGCCATTTCCAAATAGCTGCAGACGTTCTGTACCCATCAGCGGCTGAATGCCCATATCTGCCAGCAACGAAGTGTAAAAGTCTTTAGCGCGCGTTAAATCGCTGACCCCAACAGTGGTGTAACCAATCATATTCTTTGTCCTATTGTTATTGTCTGAGTTTGTCGACCGTTGCCTGAGCATTGCTGAGGTGTGCCGCGGCAGCTACTTCTTTTTCAACGACAGCTTTGCCAATGGGAAATAAGGCAAACATTGCTAATTTAATATGCTGCAAAGCAAATGGAATACCGATAATGGTGATTGCGCAAGCAATTGCAGCAAACACGTGGCCAATGGCTAACCAAACGCCACCGAACACAATCCAAATAATATTGCCAATCAGGCCGAGGGCACCCGTACCAATATCGTCTTTACCGGTAAGTTCTTTTCGATCGACTGCTTCACGCCCAAACGGCCAAAAACAAAACTTACCAAAGACAAAACAAGCCTTGCCCCAAGGAATGCCAATAATTGAAATAAAGGCAAGTAAACCCCATAACCACCAGCCGATGCCCATGATCACACCGCCGAACAAAAACCAAATAATATTGCCTAGCAGTCGCATAGGGCCTCCTTACTGTCTATAGGTTGCTAAGAAGCGCTCTAAAGAAGAAATGGCTCTGCTCAAATCATCTTCGCGCGGTAGGAAAACGATACGGAAGTGATCGGGGGTTTTTAGATTAAATCCTCGGCCATGAACAATCAGTACTTTTTCCTGTCTTAAGAAATCTAGTGCAAATTGTTCATCATTGCTAATATTAAATTTTTTGGCATCTAACTTAGGGAACATATATAGCGCTCCCTCTGGTTTAACACAGCTGACGCCATCAATAGCATTGAGCATCTCATGGGCGATATTGCGTTGCGCACAAAGACGACCCGTTGGGAGTACAAGATCGTTGATACTCTGGTAACCACCAAGCGCAGTTTGAATTGCCCACTGGGTAGGAACGTTGGCGCATAGTCGCATCGAACTCAGCATGTCCAAGCCTTGAATAAAATCCCTGGCGCGCAGTTTAGGGCCGCTCACTATCATCCAGCCAGAACGAAATCCCGCAGCACGATAGGACTTAGATAAGCCGTTCATGGTCAAGGTTAAAACGTCTTCGGCAAGAGAGCCCAAGGGGAAGTGTTTGACGCCATCGTAGAGGATCTTGTCGTAGATTTCGTCAGCCAATAATATCAAATTGTGTTTGCGAGCAATGTCGACGAGTTCTAGCAACACCTCTTTGGGGTACACTGCGCCCGTCGGGTTATTTGGATTAATAACAACGATGGCTTTGGTGTGGCTGGTTATTTTTGATTTAATATCGGCAATATCAGGTATCCAGCCCGCGCCTTCATCGCACGCATAGTGGACTGGTGAGCCGCTAGATAACGATACCGCAGCGGTCCATAGAGGATAGTCTGGCGAGGGAACGAGGACTTCGTCACCATTGTTGAGTAAGGCTTGCATGGCCATGACAATCAATTCGCTGACGCCATTGCCGATATAAATATCACCGATCTCAACATTGCTGATGCCGGTGCGCTGGCATTCTTGCATAATGGCCTTACGGGCCGAAAATAAGCCTTTTGATTCGATATAGCCCTGCGAATTGGGCATATTGTAAATAACGTCTTGGATCAACTCTTCAGGCGCATCAAAGCCAAACGCGGCAGGGTTACCAATATTAAGTTTTAAAACACGAACACCATCTTCTTCCATGCGCGTGGCTGCCTCGAGAACAGGTCCTCGAATGTCATAACAAACATTGGCTAACTTTTGCGATTTCTTAAACGTATCCATAACTATTCCAAAAAAGAGTGCATTTACGCCACTCGATAAAACTCTGTTGTAGAAGCCCTGTGCTTAAGCGAAAATACCAAATAGCTTGGTAGTCTATTTACTTGGCTACCAAAAACAGCAATTGTAGCGTTTTCAAAGGGTTTTAGCGATGGCTCAAGATAATCTTTTTAAATCTGCCGAAGAATGGCGTAAGTTATTGAGTGATGAAGACTTTTATATTTGTCGTCAACATGGCACAGAGCGTGCTTTTAGCGGTTGTTATTGGGATGAAAAGGGCAGTGGGACCTATCATTGTAAATGTTGCGATACACCTTTGTTTGGCTCATCGAGCAAATATGACTCTGGCTCAGGTTGGCCTAGCTTCTACGAAGCCCTTGATGCCGATAAAATTCGCGAAATTCGCGATACAAGTCACGGCATGATTCGTATAGAAATATTGTGTGCACAATGCGATTGCCATTTAGGTCATGTGTTTCCTGATGGACCTCAGCCCACTGGACTGCGCTATTGCGTCAATTCAGCATCATTACAACTTCATAGAAACGATTAAGGAGAACTGAGTGAAAGCCACATCAGTAGCTGACGTGTTAAAAGAACGTGTCGAGGTAGGTAGTGAGATATTGTTACAAGGCTGGGTCAGAACACGTCGTACATCAAAAGCTGGCATTACCTTTATCGAGTTAAATGATGGCTCATCACTACTCGGCGTGCAGATTGTTGTGCCAGAGTCTGCCGCCAACTACGATTCTGAAATCATTAAGTTGTCTGCAGGCTGTGCGATTGAGGCTAAAGGAATTGTCGTTGCCTCAGAAGGTTCTGGTCAAAGTCTTGAAATCCAATCTAGCGATGTCGTGGTCCATGGTTGGGTAGAAGACCCAGAAACCTATCCTATTGCTAAAAAACGTCATACCTTTGAATACTTGAGAAGTCAGGCTCACTTGAGACCACGTACTAATGCAATTGGAGCCGTTACGCGTTTGCGGAATACAGTTGCCAACGCTATCCATAATTATTTCTACCAAGAAGGTTTTTGCTGGATAAATACGCCATTGATTACATCGAGTGACTGTGAAGGCGCAGGCGAGATGTTTAGAGTATCCACCCTTGATTTAGCCAATTTACCTCGCAATCAGAAAGGCGGTATTGATTTTAGTAAAGATTTCTTTGCTAGCGAAAGTTTTCTCACGGTATCTGGGCAGTTAAATCTCGAGGCTTATTGTTTAGCGATGAGTAAGGTTTATACCTTCGGTCCAACGTTTCGCGCCGAGAATTCCCACACATCACGCCATCTGGCTGAATTTTGGATGGTCGAGCCCGAGGTGGCTTTTAATGATCTACAAGCAAATGCAGAGCTCGCTGAAGACTTTATTAAGCATATATTGCGCGCCGTTATGCGTGATCGGGCTGATGATATGGCCTTTTTCGAGCAACGCATCGATGATCAGGCTATCAAGCGTATAGAAAACGTTATCGATACGCCCTTTACCCACATGGATTATACCGATGCGGTTAATATCCTAACCAAGTGCGGTAAGGATTTTGAGTTCCCGGTTAAATGGGGGATTGATTTACAATCCGAGCATGAGCGCTTTTTAGCTGAAGAGTATGTCAAAGGTCCAGTTGTTGTTAAAAACTACCCTAAAGACATTAAGGCGTTTTATATGCGCCTGAACGACGATGAGAAGACAGTAGCCGCCATGGATGTACTCGCACCAGGTATCGGTGAGATTATTGGCGGTAGTCAGCGTGAGGAGCGTCTCAATGTGTTAGATTCACGAATTAACGCCCATATGCGCGACGAGCTATGGTGGTATCGCGACTTACGTCGATACGGTACAGTGCCGCACGCTGGCTTTGGGATGGGCTTTGAGCGTATTTTGAATTACATCAGTGGCATGGAAAATATTCGTGATGTAATTCCATTTCCACGCGTGGCTCAGCACATGCAATTTTAAACTGCTATTACTCGATGATTTCTCAAGGATGAGAAATCGTGCTTGGCCTTGCGAAGATGGTAGATGGCTATCAAGGAGACTGAAAGACGATAATGAATAACAAATATATCAATAAAATAGGCTTTGTTTTCATTTCCCTAAGTATCTCTCTATAGCTGGCAAAATACTTGAAATAGTTACAATGCTAATTCTTCCGTTGTTATCGCCTTGGGAAATCACTCCTGCCAGCTTGCCTTCACTAAATATAGCTCCTCCAGAAGCTCCTTTATATGCCCAGCAGTCAAGGGTAATTTGATGTTCGTAAAGGCTTTCTCTACTGAGTTTGCAACCTTCTTGATAGCTCAGCTGTTCGCCATTACGACCGATATGCGGATCGCTACTAAATCCTGCAGCAGTTAAGGGTGGTTCAAACTTCTCGGTGAGTAGGCTTTGTATCGTTAAATCATTATGTATGGCTTGCTCCAGTCGCAAAAGTAACCAATCATTTTTCATGGATAAACCGGCTTTCAGAATATTTGCAGTTCGCTCTAGCCATTGATTGGACTTGTTTGGGATTTTAAAAATGATGGGTTTGCCTAAGTTTGTGTAATGTTCGATACAGTGCCAGCTGCTTAATACTAAATCACTAGAGCCCCTTTTATAAAGTAAGGTAGCTGAACATTCCTCAGTAAAGGCTTGTCGTTCGCCGTCGATAAACTTTTCTGATGGAACGAGTAGCTTACCAACAGAAAAGAGGTGCTCAGGGCTTTGTTCGTGAAGGTTTTGGCGTAAATCAGCTGCTAAGATGTGTGGGCTTAGTGCAAAAAATATAATTGTTAAGAGCAAGGAATTGTTCATAGTTAAGCATTATACTCAAAACTAATCGAGTTGCTTACATTATTTTATTTTATCTATTTATATAAAAAACAATGAGTTGTAGTTTAAACTTAAAGAGAAAATTATGAGTTATTGGGCCCATTCGAGCAATGATTTTAAACTTATCGGTCATCGTGGCTGTCGTGGACGCTATCAAGAGAATAGTCTGCAAGCCATTCGTTGGGCTTATCAAGCCAATGCAAGCGCAGTTGAGGTTGATGTCTGGCATATTGATCAGGAGTTGGTGCTGATTCACGACCGTCGTGCGAGCCAATACTTACCTAATGATGATTTGATTACCGAAACATCATTGCTCGATTTGCGCGCTGTAATGGATGTGCCTTCGCTTATCCAGGCTTTGATGATTGTGCCTAAAAAGCTTGGGTTTAACATAGAAATCAAAGACAGTGGTATCGAACTGGCCTGTCTTAAAGCGGTTAATAAATTGATTGATTTAGGGTATATCACTTGGGATCAGCTGTTGTTCTCATGTTTTGATCATCGCGTACTTAAGACCTTAAAGGCATATGAGCCTCGAGCTAACATTGGGCTACTTTTTTCAGGCATTATCAATGATATTGCGCAGTACTCTTTAAGTATGCAGGCCTGTAGCGTTAATTTAGATTTAGGTTGTATCGATAGAACAACTGTTGAGTCGTTGCTTGCTAAAGACTTAGCTGTTTATGTTTATACGGTTAATAACCCTAAAGATGCAAAGCTTATGCGAGAGTGGGGTGTCAGTGGTATCTTTTGTGATGATGTTGCGGCTATGCAGCAAGCACTGCGATAAGGTGAGGGAACAGAAAAGGGGGCTTGAAGCCCCCTTTGATATGCTTTGTTAAGGCAGCAAATGCTTAACGGCATCTCTTTCTTCTGCTAATTCTTGCTCTGTAGCAGACATTTTTGCACGGCTAAACTCGCTAACACTCACACCTTGAACGATTTGCCAGTCGCCATTGCTGCAGCGGCATGGGAATGAGTAAATTAGGCCTTCTGCGATACCATAGCTACCATCAGAATAAACACCCATTGAAACCCAGTCGTCACCGCAAGTGCCAAGTGCCCAGCTGCGCATATGGTCAATAGCTGCATTGGCTGCTGATGCTGCTGATGATGCGCCGCGAGCTTTAATGATTGCGGCACCGCGTTGTTGCACGGTAGGAATAAAATCGTTCTCATACCAGTCTTGCTCAACCATATCGATGGCAGCTTGACCATTAACTTTGGCATTGAACAGATCTGGGTATTGTGTCGCAGAGTGGTTGCCCCAAATAGTCATATTGGTCACGTCATTAACGGTCGTACCAGTTTTTTGAGCGATTTGAGTCATGGCACGGTTGTGATCTAAACGCGTCATTGCAGTAAAGTTGCGTGGATCAATATCGGGCGCATTGCGCTGAGTGATCAATGCGTTGGTATTAGCTGGGTTGCCAACCACCAAAACTTTAATATTTTTGCTAGCGTTGTCATTGATCGCTTTGCCTTGAACCGAGAAAATAGCAGCGTTTGCTTCGAGCAAATCTTTACGCTCCATACCTGGGCCGCGAGGACGAGCACCAACTAGTAAGGCATAGTCAGTATCTTTAAATGCAACATTTGGATCATCTGTGCAGATAACATCAGCGAGCAGCGGGAACGCACAATCGTCAAGCTCCATTTTAACGCCTTGCAATGCATCCATAGCAGGTGTGATATCAAGCAGTTGAAGAATAACTGGTTGATCATTGCCTAGCATAGCGCCAGACGCGATTCTGAATAGGAGTGCGTAGCCAATTTGGCCAGCTGCACCAGTGACGGTAACGCGGACGGGTTGTTTCATCTGACGATTCCTTTGTGGGTTAAATGGGGCCTAAGCCAATAAAGACGCGCATTTTAACCAGTGTTAGGAGGAATTGCTACCATCCCTTATCACAATGTGATTGCGTTCAAAAGAAGAGGGCATTAAAGAGCGCGCAATTGCTTATTCATAAAGTACCAACCTGTGTGACTAAATTGTTGATATTTCGTGCAACACGGTCACTAATCCCTTAAAATACGCGACTTTTAGATCGCAGTGTTGGATATGAACGAACAATCACTTTTCATAGATGCAGCTCCCTTGGATGTTGAAGACGATATTCTTGACGATGGTCCAGTGATTGGAAAGACAGCGTTTAACAAGTTACAAAAACGTTTGCGCCGAATGGTGGGCCGAGCCATAGAAGATTACAACATGATTGAAGAGGGCGATCGAGTCATGGTTTGCCTTTCAGGGGGTAAGGATTCTTACACCATGTTGGAAATCCTCTTAAACCTGCAGCAGTCAGCACCTATAAAATTTGAATTGATTGCCGTCAATTTGGATCAAAAACAACCCGGTTTTCCAGAGCACGTACTGCCTGAGTATTTAGAAAAGCGCGGTGTGCCATTTCATATTCTAGAGCGAGATACCTACAGTATTGTTAAAGAGATTGTCCCAGAAGGCAAAACTACTTGCGGCTTATGCTCACGTTTGCGACGTGGTAGTTTATATGGCTTCGCCCAACAAATTGGAGCGACCAAGATTGCTTTGGGTCATCACCGCGACGATATTATCGAAACACTTTTCTTGAATATGTTTTATGGCGGTAAAATGAAAGCAATGCCACCAAAGCTTTTGAGCGATGATAAGCGTAACGTTTTGATTCGTCCGATGGCCTACTGTAAAGAAGTGGATATTGAAAAATTCGCCAAAGCTAAAGAGTTTCCGATCATTCCTTGCAACCTATGTGGTTCTCAGGAAAACCTACAGCGTCAAGCGATTAAAAGTATGCTGCGAGACTGGGAAAGACTCAATCCTGGCCGTAACGATGTAATTTTTTCGGCACTTAAAAATGTCGCGCCATCCCAGTTAGCTGATACAGAGTTATTTAACTTTACCGATCTTGAAAAAGATCGCGCTGAGCCTGAACCAATTGATCAAAACTTAGTTAACCTCATAAATATCTAAG
>JALRIU010000215.1 GCA_023255355.1 Pseudomonadales bacterium
GATTTACAAATGCGTCAGCTTATGGATGGTATTACTCGTTCAAGCTTTATAAGCGCTCAGGAGTTAAATTTAGCCGCTCGCTATGTGGGAGAAACCCGTAGTATAGATTACGTGACCTTACCGCTGGTTGATGCGCTTGAAAAGGCTACTGTAAGCGAAGATGCTATAAAAGCTTATTATGATGAAAATACAAATGAATTTATGACTCAAGAGAGTGTTGAGCTTGAGTATATTCTGGTCAGTCGCGCAGATTTTAGCCCTGAAGTGTCTGATGATGATATTCGCGCTGAATATCAACGCCAAATTGATAATATGCAGGCCGGTTTATCGCGTGGAGCCGCGCACATTATGTTGGAGCTTGGCTCACGAGATGAAGATCAAGCTATCGCAGAACTTGAATCTATTAAAGCTGAATTGCTTGCAGGTGCTGACTTCGCTGAGCTAGCCAAAAAATACTCTGAAGACACCTTTTCTGCTCAGGAAGGTGGTGATATTGGTGATACAACTGGTGATGTATTCCCTGCCGAATTTGAGACTGCCCTGGCATCTTTAGAGCTTAATGAGGTGTCTGATCCTGTGGTCTCCGAGGGCACTGTGCACTTGATCAAGTTGGTGCGTCTCGAAGAATTACCAAAACCTAGTTTTGAGGAAAAATACGATACTATTAAACGTGATTTGGCAGTTGTTGAAGCTGAGCCACTTTATATTGAAGCTTTGGATAAGTTGGCAGATATGAGTTTTAACTCAGTTGGTCTAAAAGACACTGCCGATGAACTGGGTTTAACCCTGTCGCGTTCAGATAAAGTCACACGCAAAGGAGCTGGAGGCATATTTGAAAACGAAAAATTGCTTACTGCTGCATTCTCTGACGAATTGATAAATCAGGGTCATAACAGTCAAGTTATTGAAATCAGCGCTGACCAATCGGTCGTTGTACGTGTCGCGCAACATTTTGAACCTGAACAGCTTCCCTTTGCAGATGTCTCTTCTGCTATTGCCGCCCGTTTGAAGAATCAAGTTGCTAATCAAACTCTGCAAGCAAACGCAAACAGTTTGATTGAACGTATGAAAGCAGGTGAGCCATTTACTGGTATTAGTTCTGCAATGGGTCTTGAATTGAATTCCTTGGCAAATATTGATCGTCGTGGCGGTGATCAGCCTCGTATTGTGCAAGCAGCCTTTGCAATGCCTGTTAATGGCGTCGGCTATCAGATGGTTTCCCTCGGTATGCAAGGTCTTGCCGTTATTCGAGTTAGTGATGTAACCCCTGGCGATATGTCGACACTTGATGAACAAGAGTTAGCTGCTTTGCGAAACATGCTGGCTGAAGCTGCAGCAAGTGCCGATTTGGCTGCTTACCAAGCTAGTCTGCGTGACAATGCAGATGTTAAGTTACTTTAAAGAGAAAATTTCGTGAACAAAGTTAAAACGTACAACAATATTTCAGTCAAAGGCCTCGATCTTTTTAGTCGTGATAAATATGAGGTGGCTAGCGAGATTATTAACCCAAAAGCTATTTTGCTGCGCAGTGCGGTATTAAATGCAGAAAGCATTGAACCAAGCGTATGCGCAATTGCCCGTGCTGGCGCTGGAACTAACAATATTCCTGTGGATCATTGCAGCGAGCGTGGTGTCGTTGTTTTTAATACACCAGGCGCCAATGCTAACGCTGTTAAAGAGTTGGTGTTGGCGGGCATTATTTTAGGTTCTCGTGGCATTGTGCAAGGCATGGCCTTTGTAAATGAACAAACTGAATTGAAAGATGCTGACGCCATGAACAAGCTTATGGAAGCAGAGAAAAAACGCTTTGCTGGCCATGAGATGTTGGGTAAAACACTTGGTGTCGTTGGCTTAGGTGCCATTGGTTCGATGGTGGCTAAAATGGCCTTAAGTTTGGGTATGAAAGTTATTGGATACGATCCTGCAATTTCTGTCGAAGCTGCTTGGCGTTTACCTGCAGATGTTGTGAAAATCGATAACTTGCAATCACTTTTGGCAAAATCTGATTTCGTTACACTGCATTTGCCGGTGCTCGAGTCGACTCGCCATCTGATTAATAAGGATTCAATTCAAAGCTTTAAGAAAGGCGGTAAGCTACTTAACTTTGCACGTGAACAAATTGTTGATTCTGAAGCAGTGGTTTGGGCGTTGAATAACGGTATTATTTCAAATTACATTGCAGACTTTCCGCATCCTTCGTTGATCGGAATTCCTGGTGTTATGCTTATGCCACATATTGGTGCTAGCACTGCTGAGGCTGAAGAGAATTGTGCCATCATGGCAGTCAATCAGCTCAAAGATTTTCTTGAAAATGGCAATATTGTCAATTCAGTTAACTTCCCCGCTGCAGTGCTAGAGCGAAGTGGTGATAGTCGTTTGACAATAGCTAATAGAAATGTGCCTAAAATGCTTGGATCTATCCTATCAGAGCTCGCGGATAACAACATTAACGTAGTAGACATGTTAAATAAGAGCCGCGGTGATTATGCTTACAATTTGATCGATGTTGAAGGTGAGATCTCGGCAGAAATCGTAGAGCACCTCTCTGCAATCGAGGGTGTAATTAGCGTTAGAGTCATCTAATGAGTGAGCTAACACATCTTGATCAACGCGGTCATGCTCGCATGGTTGATGTCTCTGATAAGGCAGACACTGTGCGTGAGGCTGTTGCTGAAGGGGCAATTTATATGTTGCCCGAAACCCTGGCTATGATTTCCGATGGTAATCATGCCAAGGGTGATGTGTTGGCTGTCGCCCGTATTGCCGGGATCCAGGCTGCAAAGAAAACATCTGAGCTAATACCCTTGTGTCACCCTCTACTGCTTACCTCGGTTAAATTAGATTTAAGCTGTCAGCCACAGCATCAACGTGTATACATTCAAGCGCGCTGTAAACTCACTGGCCAAACTGGCGTTGAGATGGAAGCTTTAACCGCAGTTAGCGTCGCAGCATTAACCCTTTATGATATGTGTAAAGCAGTTGATAAGGGGATGCGTATAGCTGATATCGGCCTTTTGAAAAAATCTGGTGGTCGTTCAGGTGATTGGCAATCAGAAGGAATGGCGCAGTGATAAAAGTACGTTTTTTTGCCAGCTTAAAAGAAGATTTAGGTACAACGCAATGCAATATTGATTGGCAAGAGGGTATGACTGTCGCAATGTTGCTTGATCGTTTACAAACAACATCAGAGACCTGGCGGGATGCTTTATCTAATCCTAACCTTTTAGTGGCTGTCGCACAGCAGCACGCTGCCCCTGATACCCTTTTGAGTGATCATATTGAGGTGGCTTTTTTTCCGCCAGTGACTGGAGGATAAGCGTGGATTATTCTGTTGCTGTTGGCGAATCAGACTTTGATGTTAATGCCATGCTGTCAGATTTGCACAAGGATGCACCGCAAATTGGTGCAGTAGCTTCCTTTCTTGGAGTAGTCCGAGCTACTCCAGATCAACCATTACAAGCCTTATATATTGAACACTATCCCGGCATGACAGAGGCCGAAATAGTTCGAATTATCGAGCAAGCTCAACAGCGTTGGTCACTTAATTATGTTCAGGTCTATCACAGGGTCGGTACATTGGGTGTTGGCGAACGCATAGTTTGGGTAGCCGTTAGTGCAGCTCATCGTGGTGACGCCTTCCAAGCGTGTGAGTTTGTTATGGATTATCTTAAAACCCGAGCAACATTTTGGAAGAAAGAGATTTTTTCTGATAGTCAAAGATGGGTCGAACAACGTGATAGTGACGTACAAAAAATGCAATCGTGGTAGCATTGCAATATAAATTTTGAAATATAAACATTTGGAAAAGAATATGGCTATAGACAGTCGAGAGTTTCGCAACGCATTAGGTCGTTTTGCTACTGGTGTATGTGTTGCATCTGCCCGTGTAGATGGTCAACGTCATATTGGCGTTACTGTTAATTCTTTTGCATCGGTTTCGTTAGCGCCACCATTGGTGCTATGGAGTGTTCAAAAAAATACTGAAATTGCTAAAGTCTGGGATGACGCAACGCACTATGGCATCAGTGTTTTAGCTCAAACTCAGCAAGAAATATCCAATACCTATGCCAAACCGGGTGATCATGATATTCGGTCAGAACATTTGTCTATTGGTCCGATGGGGTTGCCGCTTATTAAAGATACACTGGCACAATTTGAATGTCGTATTGTGCAGCGTATCGATGGTGGAGATCATACGATCTTATTAGCCGAAGTTGAGAGCATGGCAATTGGCGCTGATGAAGCGCCGTTATTATTCTTTTCTGGTCAATACCGAGCTATTGCTAATTGATGAAGATGAAGTTTTGCAGTGAATGTGCAGCGCCAATAGTCCGTTTGATTCCTGATGGAGATGACCATTTGCGTGACGTGTGTTCACAATGTAAAACTATCTTTTATCAAAATCCAAAAGTAATTGTCGGCACACTCCCGATATGGGATGACAAAGTAATGCTATGTAAACGAGCTATCGAGCCTCGTTATGGTTACTGGACACTGCCTGCAGGCTTTTTAGAGCTTTCTGAGTCAACTTGGCAGGGCGCGCAGCGCGAAACGCGTGAAGAGGCTGGAGCGACGGTAGAGGAGGGTATGCTTTATGGTGTTTACGATCTTCCTTATATTTCTCAGATCTATATGTTTTATCTCGCTGAAGTAAAAGACGGACTTCACGAGGCGGGTGTTGAGAGTCTTGAGGTTGATTGGTTTGAACGGAGCCAAATACCTTGGCATGATCTTGCCTTTCCAGTCATTAAGACAATGCTAGAACGATATTTTCTTGACCGAGATAATGGCACGTTTAGCACCTTCCATGAAACCATAGAATTTAGACCTAGAGTGCATTACAACAATGAGTCAGGCGATTAACTGGTTACCAATTTTGGCGGGCGTTTTGATGGGTGCCTGCATCGTATTTATCAGTCTACGTGGCCGTGCGCAGATTATGCAGGCTAGGATTGATGAGTTGTCTAATGCCAATGATAGTTTGCAAAATATATTACATGAGGCCCAACAAAAAATTTCGCATGCTGACAAGCAACTCGCTGTTGCGAACACAACACTCGAAGCCGAACGTAAGGCCTCAGTTGAGAAAATGGCCACCTTGCAAAACAGTCAGCAACAACTTAGTAAAGAGTTTGAGAACCTCGCCAATCGTATTTTTGATGATAAACAGCAGCGTTTTAATCAGCAGAGTCGTTCGCTTCTAGAGGCCAGTTTGTCACCTTTACGTCAACAGCTTGGTGACTTCAAAAAGCAAGTCGATAATGTGTATGAAAAAGATAGCGAAGGACGTCAAGCTATTATCGCAGAGGTCAAGCTTCTGCAGCAGTTGAATCAGTCGATGAACGAAGAGTCTCGACAATTGGTAGCGGCTTTAAAAGGCGAAAATAAGCTTCAAGGTGATTGGGGCGAGACCATTTTAGAGCGAGTCCTTGAACAGTCGGGTCTAACTAATGGGCGAGAATTTGAAACACAAGTCAGTCTTACCTCAGCTAACGGTAAACAACTTCGTCCTGATGTATTAATTCGACTGCCAGAACAGCGGTGCTTGATTGTTGATGCAAAAGTATCACTCAAGGATTATGAGAAATACATCAATGCCGATAATGATGTGGTTGCTGATCAGGCGTTGAAACAACATCTGTTATCGATGCGCCAGCATATCGATGGATTGAGCCAAAAAGATTATGAATTTATTGAAGGCATTAACGCGCCTGAATTTGTCTTTGTGTTTGTCCCTATTGAAGCGGCTTATCGCGCGGTCATAGATAGCGATGCAAGCGTTTTTACGCGCGCTTACGAAAAAAACGTTGTCGTGGTGAGCCCAGCAACATTGTTGGCGACATTAAGAACAGTTCAATTTCTCTGGCGCCGAGATAATCAAAATCGAAATGCTGAAAAAATTGCAGCAGAAGCTGGTGGTCTCTATGACCAATTGAGTCTTGTTGCAGAGAGCTTGCTCGACCTTGGTAAAAATATACAGCGCACAAACGATGCCTATGAGGCCACCCTTAAACGTTTGAGCGAAGGACGAGGCAATGCTATCGGTCGCGTCGAAAAATTACAGAAACTGGGTGCTAAAGTTAAGCGTAAAATGCCTATGTTGAGTGATTTACAAGACATTGACGATTTAACAGACGAGGAAGAATTATGAGCCTAACAACTGGCAGCCCAGCCCCTGACTTTAGTTTGCAAAACCAAGATGGTGAAACCATCACCTTATCCCAGTTTAAAGGAGACAAGACTGTCGTTGTCTACTTTTATCCAAAAGCTTTAACGCCAGGTTGCACAATGCAGGCCTGTGGTATTCGTGATATCGAGAAAGAGTTAGCAGATAGAAACACCATAGTTCTTGGCTTGAGTCCTGACCCCGTTTCAAAACTTGCGAAGTTTAGAGAGAAACACGATCTGAATTTTGCTTTGCTAGCTGATGAAGATCACGCCATTGCAGAGGCCTACGGTATTTGGCAACTTAAAAAGTTCATGGGTAAAGAATACATGGGTGTTGTTCGTACCACCTTCATCGTGGGTGTTGATGGTAAGATTGCAAAGGTGATGGATGACTTCAAGACCAAAAGTCACCATGAGACGTTATTAGCAGTTTTAGATAGCCTGTAATTAAAATAATTCAATAATATCGCCGCTGTCTTGTTCTTCGCCTTCCTGGCTTGCAGCAAAATTGTGGCGATAAATTTTTAACACTTCTTCTAGTTCTTCGCCTTGCATAATACGATCAAACATCAGCCGTTCAGCTTCCATCGTGTAGCTTGCCTTGATGTCATCTTGGCTTCTTTTCCATTTTTCAGGGTCTGAAATTGCTTTGTGATCACCAATAATATCTACCATTTTGCGTAGACCATTTTGCACGTGATCGACGCGTTGTGATAAACGGTCGTAAAATTGGAAGGCAATGACTGCATTCATTGTTTGGTTTTCAATATTTTTGCATGCTGATTGCGCGTCAATTTCATTTCTGCTGAGTTGCTTCACTTGTGCATTAATTTCAATAAACGTAGAAGCAATATTCGCTGATTCAAGATCACCCTCGTGTAATGCGGTTTCTATTTGAGCAATTGCTAGTGACAGCATTTTCAGTGTTTGCTCTAGATGATTCCAATCTTCGTCATTTAGTCTGGGTGCGGTAGACATTAGATGAGCTCCATTATTACTACTCTCTTATCATAGTTAAATTATTCAAATGTGCTAAAAAACAGGTAATATTTTTTATATTTCATTCTAATAGTTTACTCATAAAACAACTTAAAGTTGGTAGATGAGTCTGTGTCGGTTAATATGCCGCCCTCATTATAGGAATTTACTATGCCGCTTTTAAGACTGAATGACTTGCATCTTGCCTTTGGAGATAACCCACTACTTAATGGTATTAGTCTGCAACTAGATAAGGGAGATAGACTTTGTCTACTTGGTAGAAATGGGAGCGGTAAATCAAGCCTTATGCGAGTCATTATGGGCGAACAAAAGCCAGATGACGGAGAGGTATGGATAGAGCCAGGAATAAGTGTTGCAAGGCTTGAGCAAGATTTACCTGAGGCTAAAGACTGGACGGTGTTTGATTATATCGTTGAGGATCATGCCACCGTTGGACACAGCCTAGCCCAATTTGAACTCATTTCTCATGCTACTGAAATTGATATGGCTGCTCTAGAAAAGCATCAAAAGATTATCGAAGATAATGATGGCTGGAGCTTGCAGCAACGCATTGATTTATTATTAAGGCGTCTACAGCTCCCTCGAGAAGCCAAAATGAATGCTCTTTCTGGCGGTTGGCGTAGGCGTGTTTCACTGGCAAGAGCTTTTAGTCATGAACCAGACATACTTTTACTCGACGAGCCAACCAACCACTTAGATGTAGCGACGATAGAGTGGATGGAACAACACCTTCTTGAATATCAAGGTGCTATATTATTTGTCACCCACGATCGTCGATTTTTGAAAAAGCTTGCTAACCGAATTATTGAACTTGATCGCGGTAATATGCTCAGCTGGCAGGGTAGTT
>JALRIU010000242.1 GCA_023255355.1 Pseudomonadales bacterium
ATTTGTTCCTCAAACTAAAAATGTATTTGCAGGTATGACAGTTGAAGAAAATCTAGAGATGGGAGCATTCTTAGTATTAGATGATTATAGACCTATTATTGATGAAATTTATTCTCTATTTCCAATACTTAGAGAAAAAAGAAATCAATTAGTCGGAGAATTATCAGGAGGTCAAAGACAACAGGTTGCGTTAGGCCGCGCTTTAATGATTAGACCTTCCGTTTTAATGTTGGACGAACCTACCGCAGGAGTTTCACCAATAGTCATGGATGAATTATTTGACCATATTGTAAAAGTAAAAAGAACAAATGTTGCTATATTGATGGTTGAGCAAAATTCTAAACAAGCTTTGAATATTTCAGATCGTGGATATGTGCTTGTGACTGGTGAAAATAGATATTCAGGAACTGGTCAAGAATTATTAAATAATCCAGAGGTAAGAAAATCTTTTTTAGGTGGTTAATATGGATTTTTTAAACGCAATCATACTTCTGCTGAACTATATATTTATTCCAGCTTTAACATATGGTTCACAACTAGCTCTTGGAGCAATTTTTGTGACACTAATTTATGGAATTTTAAGATTTGCTAATTTTGCAACTGGAGACATGATGTCTTTTGGAACCATGGCAACGATTTTATTTACATGGTACTTTCAATCTTTAGGTGTTTCTTTAGGTGTTTTACCTACTGCTTTATTAGCTATCCCATTTGGAATTATTTTGATGATTCTGTATATGCTTTTAATAGATAAATTTGTCTTCAAATATTATAGACATCAGAAAAGCCCTCCAGTTCAGTTTGCAATGGTAAGTATTGGTGTCATGTTTGTAACACAAGCAGTGGTAAGAATTATTATTGGACCTAGTGACAGAAGATTTTTTGACGTATTTCGTCCGGAGTGAATGGAAGATCTGGACCGCCTCGAGCGCTCAACACTTCGTGTGTCAACGTCCGCCCGTCTTTCAATGTCCAAGTTACTCGCGTGGGGCGATCATTGGGCCATTCGGGAATTGGCTCGTAAGGTGACGTAGAGACCCTATGCCTTAATGAAACTACACTGGGCTCCGATAAGACTTCTGCCGAAAATGCTGCAAATCCTCCCTCGCGTTTTAAAGCGGATGCCGCGGCGATATGTTGGATAGAGAACTTCCCGGCAATAGTCGTGGTAGGATCTGGATTATCCATAACACGAGCTTTTTCATGCGTCTCAAGATGAATGGTTTGTATTTCTGATGGATCCGCTTGCTCGGCCAATTTGAGGTTAGCTTCAATCGTTGCATGGCCATATTGGCAGCATGCAAAAACTTTATGGTATCCGTCAGATATGGCCCAACTTTGGCCTAACTCTGAACATAATTCATCTGCATTAGGCTTGGCGCCAAATGCGTCAGCATAAACATCGTGTAGTGCCGTTGGCAAACCAACTATGCCGTGACTGGCCCAGTCTACTGAACGCAAAGCGGTTTGCGCTGCTATCCCCGGCCAGATGTTTCGACAAAGAGAGCCTAAGATTGGATGCGTGTATGGGCCAGGAACAACCATGGTTGCTGCACTAGATATAGCTCCAACGGTTATGCTTTGTTCAGTGCGGCGGAGGGCACAAACTGCTGCCGCCGCTCCCACAGCGGCGAGTGAGCCATGTGGATGCAACACCAGATTAGGAAACGTAAAAGCCCGGGCCACACGGGCAACGGTTTCATAGCCAAGAACAAGAGCCCTGAGTAGTTCTTCAGTTGTGTGGTTTTCAGCTTCTGCTTCGGCCAGCAAAGCAGGCAAACAATAAATGCCTGCATGGCATATGACGCGTCGATACCCTTCATCGAGCTCGGCCCAGTCTGACGCACATCCGTTCGCGAGAGCAGCAGAATAGCGATCTAGTTTTTGCCCTTTTCCGTTGAAAAGCGTTGCTTCTGGTTTTCCTGCACTTACAGCAACGCCTTCTTGAAGAGATTGAAGTTCAGGTTCGTCGCGTGCTGCAACCATCGCCCCAATATCGTCAGAAAGAACCAATGAGGCTCGCTTTTGAACTGGAACCGGGATATCTTTCCATTCTGTTGTTGATGTGAAAGCTACTAATTTCTCTAAAGCACTCGCTACAGATTTCGCATGCATTTCACACCTCCGTTTTAATAAGACTGATTATTTCGGAGGAAGTGTGAACGTCCGCATATTTAGCATTCATGTCCCACAGGTTTACTGCATGCGAAGTTGGTGACCGGTCATAAACAGCATCGTCAGGTACTAATACTTTAAAATTGTACGCGAAAGCATCAGTTACAGAACTCCTTATACATCCGCTCGTGGTGCAACCTGTCACAACAAGAGTATCCACATTAAGGTCGATTAAGTGGCTGACCAAAGGCGTGCCGAAGAATGCGCTTGGATGTTTTTTGGGTAATAGTATGTCGCCCGAAATTGGTGCAATTTCTTCAACAAATTCG
This sequence comes from Pseudomonadales bacterium, assembly GCA_023255355.1. GTDB lineage: Bacteria > Pseudomonadota > Gammaproteobacteria > Pseudomonadales > JAHEIH01 > JAHEIH01. Next base: position 2,445 of record JALRIU010000242.1, read on the forward strand.
TAGCCTTTTGAGTCAATCCCCATGATTGATGGAATTTTCTCGGCTAGTCGCCCTCCATCAGTAGCTAGATTTTTTGGCGCAACGTGAGGATACAAAATTGGAAATCCCCTATCTCGAAAAAGTGATACCAGCCGTTTGATATTCTCAACAGCGCTCCATCCGACATCACCGCAGGATGTTGGATACTCCTTAATAGCCTCCCAATAGGGCTTTGGCGTCGTTCCAATTGTGCGGTACTGAACATCGATAATCAGTAGGGCAGGGCGTTTTCCTATACTTCCTTGACCCCCAAAACCTGCTTCTTTGTAACGCTTTTTTTCATCGTCAGTGATTACTTGGTCCCAGGCTGCCATTGCACGCACTCCAGATCATCATAACAGGACTTAAGGCGAAGTTGACGGAACTGATTACATCATGTCAAGTCACACAGTTGCGGATGATATCTCGCTTGAAGAAAAAATTAAAAACTGAACGATCCAAGGCGATCACGTTCAAGCAATGGAAGTTCTTGATATGAACAATGAGCAACTGATTAATTTGGTGTTAAGATATTTTTCTGCGGTTGATAGAGAGGATATTGATACTCTTCTAGGAACGCTGACCAGTGATTGCTTATTTACGGTCGAAACGCACGGAGTGCGGTTGCAAGGGCACGATGCAATAGAAGGCATGTTCCGCAGGTTATGGAATAGCCATGCTGCGGTTTTACACCATGAGTTTGAGTTCGTTTCAGATGCGGAGACAAACCGCATTGTTGCGCGCTTTCAAGTGGATAATACTGAACACGATGGAAGCCACACATTGAAGTCAAACTGTAACTTTTTTGAGGTGCGGGACGATAGGTTCTGTGCTGTTGCCGTGTATATGACAGGTGAAAATACGTTGGAATCCGCTCAATGACTTCAGGTGATTTGACTAAACTTTCTCAATCTTATTTTTATGCTTTAGACCATAAAAATTTAGTTAGGTTAGGTAACCTTTTAACCGATCAATGCGCCTTGATAATTGAAACGCACAATTTGCGTTATAGTGGCAAGACTGAAATATTAGAGCTTTTCAGAAGTCGCTGGGAAAATTCAAAAATAAGTGCAGTACATCATGATTTTAAACACATTGTTGATGTCCCCGCTAAGTGCATCGTAACAACTTTCAAGGTCACTTACTCTGGACCTGAAGCCCCGCCTGTTAAGTCAAACGCTAATATTTTTCAGATCCAAAACCGCTTGATATCAACAATTCAAATTTACATGGCTGGTGCGAACACAGTTCAATCGTAAGCTCAAGTATGTGAGAGTAGTTCCATTACTTCTTCGGTACTACGCACTTTACCAAACAAACGTTGAAAGTTGCGCATCGTATTGTGGTGGAGGTCCTTATGTGTCGTCGCGCAAGCATCTTCCACGATGGTGACATCGTAACCTCTATCAGCAGCTTCTCGCGCAGTCGTTTCGACGCACATATTGGTCGAAACGCCAGTTACAAAAAGAGCGTTGCACCCAAGTGTTCTTAGAAGATGATCTATTCCTGTAGATGCAAATGCACCAATGGTCGTTTTTCTCACGATGTGATCATTTGGGCCGGGTTTTAGTTCATCTATAATTTCGTGAGATCGCGACCCTATGAAATTTTTCATGTCTAGAAATAATTCACGCATGTGAACAGGAGCATCTCTGCAATCGGGCATCGCTGCGCCGATTGTGATATAGATAATATGGCCGCTGGCTTTCCGAATGGTGTCAATTAGGCGTAAATTGTTTGGAATTACCAATTCATGAATGCGTTGAAAGCGCCAATCTGTAATTGTTAAACCTTCGCTTTTCATGCGCTGCGCTAGTGGTCCATCTCGATGCCCAGTCGCATATTGCATATCCACAATAAGCAACGCCGACTTGGTTGGGTCAATAGGGCGCACATTGTTGTAGGCTTGAATATAATCGGCAGTCTCGAGAACATCAGTCACGTCTGATCTCCAATTTTTTCTATTGTAACGGGAAATAGCTGCTCTAGAGCGCTCCAGTCATCTAATTCTAAGAGGTGGTATATTGAAAAAGTAAAAGCCTCACCCGCATCTAATTCAGGTGGAGTAATCGGAAATGCCAGATTGCCTCCAGTGGCCGACCTTCCGGGAAAACCGAAATGCAACAATTGTTGTCTGAAAGTTGCCAAAACTAACTTAGCTTTTTCAGAATTTTCAGCGATACATTCACACAGCAGAAAAATTTCTCGCGGCAAATTAACCGGAGGTTCAGGCCAATCTGTTACTCCGTCAATGCCGTAGTGCCTTATATTCAAACTCCACTCGCTGAATGGAATGATTTCCCTGACAACCTCTTCAACTTTATTTATGATATTTTTACTCTGCTTTATGAAATTGATGTCTGCATTTCCTGCGAGCATGACTGCCCGACTTCCCAGTTTTCGGGCGCCTTCTATTTTTATCCAGGGCTTGTCAGCGGCTTGCCAAGTTGCTCCTGATATTTTCACGCGCCTTTCGTCGATGGCTTCATATTTTGCATGTTTTAGGCATGCACGGCCGTTGGGTTCATGAATAAAGTAGGGATCAGACTGTTCGTAAAGTGCGTGGGCGGCTACGGATGTCGGAGTTGCGTGCATGGCCTCATTCATACTCTCGACCGTAAAACTGTCGCCGTCGAAAGTGGCGAGCATTGCATCACGCCCACCAGGTTCACAGCACAATGATGTACACTCAAGAATTTTCGCCATATGCACAGCGACGCCGGTGGGGAAGCCTAACATCTTTGGTATTACTGCAAACGGAGCGGTGTCGCATGCCCTTCCAGCTACAATCACGTCTGCTCCCAACTTTAATGCGCGTTCGAACGGTCCCATACCTGCTTGACCGACAATTACTTCGGTTTGTTTGAGTGTGTTTTCATCCAAGTCAATTGGACCAATGGGCTTAAGTTTTTGATTTAGCAGTGAGTGTTCAACTAGATCATGTGGGATGACGGAGCGGATGATGCCGAGTTTAAAATGGAGTTTGTCTTCGACGGCAATTTCTTTCAAAATTTTAAGAACAACGTCTAGATGAACGTCCGCTCCTGCTGTCCCTGCACTTCCTATTAGTAAGGGAACACCCAGCTGTTGCGCGCCATGAAGAACCAACCGCATATCTGAGCGTACTAAAACTTCCGGAGCTGCGATTTTGTCGGTTGCTAAATACGTTGGTCCTGGATCAACAGATCCCATATCTGCCGCTATAACATGCGGTTTAGATTTGATTCCGCGCTCAAAGCTCTTCTTGGGAATTCCAAAGCCAAGTTGCCCTGAAGCAGATAATATCCTTAATGGACCTGGGTTTTGTTCCCGCAATTTAAGCAGCCGTTCAAGCGCGCTCATACTAAAATCCCCAACAGTGGTCCATGCTGTTGACTGCCGTACACATCACGGTCACCTGGCGAACCGGCTATAATCTTACGCCTAAGAACTATCTTTATGGCCAAAGCAGTTTGATATGGAATGATTTCCAAGTCAGCGATTTTACAGCCATACCTCTGGCAAACAGAATTTGGCGTTAGTGATGAGAGGCCCAGAACAAATTCTTCATCAGTATTGAACAAAATATCTATTGTTAGCAGTGTGGGGCCTGCGTTTTTTGAACGGATAATTTTAGCGACATCTGCCAAACTCCTTTTCATGTCCATCCCCACAAGTGTCTCAAATGATTTGATACTTCACCCGCAGTAGCTTTCCATATCCCGTCTATGTTCGTTAAGTTTTGTAGCGCCATTTTAAGATATCTAATCCTATGTGGCTGTCCTATCACCCAGGGGTGCAGAGATAAAACGAATGAACGGCCGCCTTCTTTTGCGAGGCTGATTGCAGCTTCATTAACCAAATCAGGATACCTGTCGTTTGGCACTTTACGTAGCCATAGCGCCGTAACGTCATCCCATTCCATTTGGTTCGGGATAGATAGAATAGGAGGTTTCGTAGTCATCGGATATGGTTGATCATCATTCGGCCAATCAAGGATGTATTGATACCCCGCGTCGCTTAATAAATGCGGAGTCCTATCGCTTTCACCGCTGTCTGGGCCCAACCAGCCGATCGGCTTTATGCCTAAAACTCTTTCAAATGTGTCAGTGGTACGAGTTATTACCGCCCGTTCTTCTTCTTCATTCATCGCTGAAGACAGCATTCGTGTCTGTGCTTCACCGTGTGCCACAAATTCATATCCCCGGCCTCGGAATTCATTAACAAGTTCAGGGTAACGCGATAACGCCAATGAATTTGCAGCTACTGAGACCCTCATTTTGAAAGCGTCGAGTAATTTAAGAATTCGGAAAACGCCTACTCTGTTGCCATATTCTCTTTGAGTAAATGGTCTATATTCTGGGAAGTAGAAGCCATATTCCCCCGTAAATCTATTGTCCCTTATCGCTTGATCAGGTGGCTGCAATTCCCAATATTCCAAGTGTAGAAGGACTGTGACCGCAAGTTTTTTGTTGCATGGCCAGTCAAGAGGCGGCCTACGCGTGATTGGTGAAAACTCGTAAATATCATGATCCATTCCTCTACGGGGTTTTGTCATGATGCTTCTCTAGCTTTGTGCCATGCGATGTGATCAGCGCAATTTCTTAGGTACCAATCAGCAATTTCATCACCAGTGGCGATCCAAACTTTGTCATGTTCTTTGATGTACTCTAACAGCCGTGCGAGATGTCCTATTCGATGTGGTTGGCCCATCATGTACGGATGCAAAGCAAGGCATAAAACTTGCCCACCTTCGTCGTACAAAGTATCGAACGCGTCTTTAGCAAATGTGTAATAATCCAACGCCTCAAATTGCTGGCGATGTAAGATTGAGTCATTGTAATCCATTGAATATGGAATTGTGATCAAAGAACCCGTTCGGACCCTTAGGGGGAGAGGCTGATCATCATGGTGCCAATCGCAGTAGTAGGTTATTTTGGCTTCAGCGATCAGATCAGGCGTATTAAGCGTGTAAGATGCCGCTGGTGAGAACCAGCCGCGTAGTGTTTTACCGGTGAGTTCACCGTATAAAGTGACGGCCTCCTCAATTTCCGCTCTTTCCTCATGTTCTGACATGTCCCAATGGTACCTAGTATTATACATCCCATGGCACATGATCGACCAGTTTCGTGCTTCCATGGCCTTAAAAATTTCAGGATAATGGACCCAATTTGCCATTGATAATGAGACTGTTGCGCGTATTTCAAAACGGTCAAAAAGGTCAAACATGCGCCAAATTCCGACCCGATTTCCGTAGTCTCTTGTGCCATACCCAATTATGTCGGGGTGCTTCATTCGTGGCCATGGATCGCGCTTTTTGGATGGTCGCGGCAAGAATTCATAGTGCTCAACATTTGGCACTACCCAGATTGCAATTTTTGCATCATTTGGCCACCTAAGTTGTGGCCTTTCTGATATTGGAGAAAAAGGAGCTCTGTCTGCAGGATCGAAGTTGAACTCATTCAACATGCCTCTACTCCCAAATCAAAATTGATTATAGTTGACGCTAATTGGTATTCACTGTCAAACAATCTAATCAATATTTCGCTGCATCAAACGCCAACAAAAAAGGTAGAATATTAGGGTGGCGACACAATAATAACTCCATGAGGATGATATCGAAAATCTAGATTTCACTGGTCGCTATGGGAAGTGGATTGTACTAGCCGGGGTGTGGCTGATTTACTTTTGCTTTGGCATTAATATCGCCTCAATGGCCCCGTTGATCGCTCCGATAAGCGAAGAGTTGGGGGTCGGCTTTTCAAGTATGGGGCTGATACTTGGGGCGTGGCCACTTACTTACATCATTGCTTCGATACCATCCGGGATTTTGCTTGATCGGTTTGGTGCCCGTAGGATGCTTTTCGTGGCTGCTTTGATAATGGCGGCGTCGATGATTGCGCGTAGTGCTGCAGTTAATTCATTCCAAATGTTTTTCGCTGTTTCAATCTTGGGGTTTGGTGGACCACTAATTTCTGTCGGCGCCCCTAAGGTGATAGCTGGGTGTTTTAAGGGTCCATCGCGTGCAAGCGCGATGGGGGTATATGTAACTGGTCCATACCTTGGAGGACTGGTGTCTCTGTCTCTTATGAATAGTGTTGTTATGGTATTTGTGGATCAAAACTGGCGCGCTGCAATCTGCATTTTTGCTCTATTCACGTTGATGAGTGGCATGCTTTGGTTAATCGCCACAAATATTAAAGGTGTAAAAGTAGCTGAAGATGCAGACGGTAAAAAATTTAATTTATTGGCATTCTTCGAATTGATCGGTTTACGTCCTGTTCAACTTATTTTGTTAATGAGCGTGGGAATATTCTTTATCAACCATTCATTGAACAATTGGCTGCCAGAAATTCTGGTCAGCCGTGGCCTTGATCGAGTTGCAGCGGGATATTGGGCGTCAATTCCGTCAATCATCGGGATCCTCGGTGCACTAATAATCCCTCGGTTAGCTGTTCCAAAGTATCGTTTGAGTGTGATGGCAGGTCTTTTTATTGCCACATTTACAGCCAGCCTGTTGTTGCAGACCGATGCTGGTCCCTTAATGTTTATGGGCCTGTGCATTCAAGGATTGGCTCGCGGATCTATGATGACCGTTGCGATACTCATACTTATGGAAACGCCAAAAGTGCCTGCTGACCGCCTTGGGTTGGCGGGAGGGTTGTTTTTTACCGTTGCTGAAATTGGAGGTGTCTTGGGACCTGTCTCATTCGGTATATTGTCCGATTTGACCGGCTCCTTTGCCCCTTCACTCGCATTAGTGACCACGATAAGCGCAACGCTAATAGTCGTCTTGATCGCATTGCATCATGTTACACCTAAACAATATCAGTAATGACCTCCTATGTGAGAGCTGGTAGGCATTAAATTTTTTTTTTAGGTCGCTTCAGCAAGCTATTAAGCCAGTACAGGCAATGGATTTCGATCTTGAGAGTCTATTGACAACTCCGCAGTGCGCTACACACTGTAGTGTGTATTAAATGGGCTTAGTCGTTGGATCCTACTGATCGGATTTCTTATGAAAAAGCATCCAACCATTTGATGACTGAAAGTTAACGCGGAGAAGTCCGCAAAAGGTAAACGAAACAAAAGCTTGGCTGTAAAAGCCAGGATAATCAGGGAGAAGTTTTGTCATGAATATGATCAAGCTTATAGGTGCTGCGGCACTTACATCGGTTGTTTCGACAAGTGCGTTTGCAGACGTCACTTTGCGTTGGGGCCACTATTTGGGAGATTCCCCCTTCTTGCAGGCGGAAAAGGATTTCGCTGCTGCAGTGACAGAACGCACTGAAGGGCGTGTAAATATTGAAGTTACTTATGCGGGTGGCCTTGGCGGCGGTGCTGAGTTACTAACATTGGCTGGAAGAGGCGCAATTGATATGGCTTCAGTTGTCCCCGGCTACTATCCTGATCAACTTCTTTTCTGGAAAACCTACCAGCTGCCGTTTACGTGGGGATCGCCCCGTCAGGTGATGGAAATTGCAGCTTCTGCATATGAGGCACTTCCGCAGTTTAGAGCGGAGCTAGACAGTTTCGGCGTGACATTCCTCTTCCAACAGCCCCTAGGTTCATACTACATGACCGGCCCAGATGCTAACTGTGACAACGTAGCGGGCCTAGAAGGCAAGAAGATCCGCTCATTTGGCTCGGACATTCCGTTGGCTCATGAAGCTATCGGCGCTGTTCCCGTGAGCATCGGTGTTGGTGATATTTATGAGGCATTGCAGCGTGGATCGCTCGACTATTCGTTCATCAACCGAGGCAATATCCTAGCTAATCGTCTCTACGAACCTGGAACATATAGCTGTGGGCCAGTCATGTCGATCTCAGGGCACTTGATTGTAATCAACAGTGACAAGTGGGCTGAAATTTCTTCGGAAGACCAGGCTATAATGCTGGAAGAGGCTCGGATAGCGGGTTCAAATTATATTGATAATATCGAAGCAGCTGAAGCCGCTGCAGGCGAACAAATTGAAGCGAATGGCGGTGTGATTGTCCCATTCCCTGCTGATGAGTTCGCGGCATGGCAAGCGGCTGCACCTAATTTCCTTAACCGTTGGGCCGAAGACATGGCATCTCGTGGCCAGGGCGATGCTGCCGCGGAAGTCGTTGCCTACTTCAACGAACAAATCGGTGGGTAATACCTATCAAACGTTGGTTATGGCGGACTTCTTTTCGCCATAACCTGAACATCGTAAGCGTGGAAAATTTGATTGAAACTTCTTTTGAAAATTTCTGAACGCCTAGCACTGATAGTTCTGCTGATAGGCGGAGTCGGCATGATTATGTCGACTTTTTTAGGTGTAGCAGATGTGGTGGGCACACAAGTGTTGAACGTGCCAGTCCCTGGTCCCAGAGAGCTAACTGAAAGCACCATGGTGTTGATAGTATTTGGTGCTTTGACGTTTGCGCAGATCCGCCGTGCTCACATTCGAGTAGAGATAGCTTACCTCGCAGTCGGTCCTCGATTTCGTGCAGTGATGGATGTTGTGACTGACGTTGCAGCGATAATTTTTTTCTCGCTTATAGCTTGGCAGGGCCTTTTAGAGGCGCAATACTCCATAAAGATTGGTGAAGCCACTTCTGGTTTGATCCGTTTCCCACTATGGCCTGCAAGATTCACGCTGGTTGCTGGCGCATCCTTAATAATTTTGAGGCTTGTCTTGGACTTAATTATCGATTGCGGACGAGTTAGATCTGGTGAGCCACAGCCTGCACCCTCGATCTGACGCAAATCAGTAACAATGTAGATAAGGCAAGTATAATAATGTTAGACACAGGCACCACCGGAATTATCGTCGGTATCTTGCTATTTTTTATGCTTACCTTCGGCGTTCATATCGGCGTAGCCCTTGGGCTTTCTGGTGTGGTTGGAATATTCCTCGCAATAAACCCTCAGGCGTCTTTTGCTCAAGTTGCCACAATACCATTTTCTACCACTAATTCTTTTACTCTAGCGGTTATCCCTCTGTTTATCTTGATGGGAGCGCTTGCAAGCCAAGCCGGACTTACTACTGATCTATATCGTGCTGCTTACAGATGGCTCGGCCGAATTTCAGGTGGTTTGGCGATGGCTACAACACTCGCGTCGGCGATATTTGGAGCTGCTTGTGGTTCAACTATTGTGAATGCAGCTGTTTTCACAAAAATGGCGATGCCCGAAATGACCAGATTTGGTTATGATAAGCGTATATCTGCCGGTTGTATTGCAGCATCAGGAACCCTAGCCTCACTGATCCCTCCATCAGTTTTGATGATTGTTTATGCTGTTATTACAGAGCAGTCAGTTGCTCGACTGTTGATTGCCGGCTTAATACCGGGGATCTTATCAGCAGCCATTTACATGCTCGGGATTTATTTCATTGCCCGGCTTTACCCAAAGTTATGTCCAATCCCGGATGAGCGTTTCACATTAAGAGAGAAAATAAGCTCATTGAAGGGTGTGTGGGGCATAATGGCCTTATTCACATTGGTAATTGGTGGAATTTACCTTGGGTTTTTTGTACCGACCTACGCGGGTGCTGTAGGAGCATTTGGTGCCTTTATGATTGTTTTACTAAAAGGCCGAATGAATAGCCGAGCCTTGATTGAAACATTTAAAGACGCTGGAATTACCACATCAACTATTTTTATAGTGGTAATTGGTGGAATTATATTTGCTAGGTTTTTAACCTACACAGGGTTAGTCCGTGATGTGTCCGACTGGATGCTTGCAATGGAACTGGCTCCTCTCACATATCTGCTGGCTTTTGCAGGATTATATCTCATTTTGGGAATGCTTATTGATCCCATTGCAATCATGGTTATGACCCTTCCAATTATGTTTCCGGTCATGACGAGCGTGGGTTATGATCCAATTTGGCTGGGTGTAATTTCTATTAAATTGGCTGAAATAAGCCTGATTACCCCACCAGTTGGTTTAAATGCGTATGTTGTACGAAGTTCGTCGCCGGTACCTTTGACACTCGAGCAAGTTTTTGCAGGTATCACGCCCTTCCTGGTAATGGACGTGTTAACTCTTGCGCTGTTAATAGCATTTCCATCGATAGTAACGTTTTTGCCAAATCTGATGAATTGATCAGCGCATCATAGCGTTGGTCAATGTGCGCCTGAAGCTATTGCGATTTAGCAATTAACTTGCGGTAGTTTTGGACTTTCCTGCGATGAACCCCAACACGGAGGCTGAAAGTAAGCCATTGCCGGACAAATATCCACTATCACCTGCTCCAGATACGCCGCATGCTGCTCCGCCCGCGGCATGTAGGTTTTGAAAGCATCCACCTGAGGTGTGACGCACCAATGCTGTTGCAGGGTCAACGTCTAATCCGCCCTGTGTATGGAATAGAGCACCGGTAACCTTAACAGCGTGAAAAGATGGCATAAGTTTCGCATTAGCCCATTCTCTTCCGAAGCGATCAGTGCCGCCATATGGGATGTCTAAAATGTTACTTTCTAGACTGCCGCTTGGTAGGTTGCATTTGGTTTCCAGTTCTTCAGTTGTGCTTGCGGAAACAATCGCACCTTGCGCTTCTGCGTCTTTAAAATCGGAAAATTGCCGAGCAATTTTTGCGATTTTACTGTCAAAAATAGTCCAAGCTATACCTTCGGGTTGGGATAGGACAGCGCGTGCTGCTTCAGAATACCCTTGCGCTTCATTCCAAAAACGCTGTCCAGAAATATTTACCTGAAACCCACCCTGCATAATTACTGCCCAGGTAATTAAAATGCCATGCGGAAAAGCAACGTTACCGTGACCTTGATATGCTGATAAATGTTTTGTTGAGGCCCCTAATCCTTGCCCCCAAATCACTGCATCGCCCTGATTTCCGCTGTGACCAAACCACAAACCGCGATCTATTTCTGGCATGTGTTTAGACACCATCGTGCGATTTCCTCCGAAGCCGTTGCAAGCTAATATGACCCGGTCGGCTGAAACGGTTTCGAAAGTTCCATCTGGCAAACGTAAACGGGCACCAAAAACCGTTTTATCAAGAGCATATAGAGCGTCTGCGCGCCTTTGGCATATCAATGGGATCTCAAGTTGTTCTATGCGCGAGCGTAAGCTGTTGATTAGTTCTACACCTGACCGGCTGGGTAAGCCGTGCATTCGCCTTTCAGAGTGCCCAGGGTAGTCAAAGTCTTCCACCAATGAAAATGGCAAGTCATGTTGTTCAATCAGCCACTCAATGACCTTGGCTGATCCTTCTGAAAGCACACGTTCGAGTTCGAAATCGTTTTCCTGTTTCGCTTTTTTTCGAATGTCATTTGCAAAAATTTCAGGATTGTCATTAATTCCCGCGTTTTTTTGGAGTTTTGTTCCTGCGGCGGGTATCAAGCCTGCGCTTAGGGCAGTAGATCCTGATGGCACTGGATCGGCCTCGATTATCAGTACGTCCTGGCCCGCTTCATATGCAGAAAGTGCAGCAATCATGCCGCAAGCTCCCGCTCCGATTATCAACGTTTCTATATGTATATCGTAGTTATCCAGAGGCGCTTCAATCACTGGGTATGTCCTTGAATTTTTCGTCCAGCGCTGACATTTCTTGTAGCCCAATAATGTCATTCAGTTCTGTAAAATTGTACATACGATCTTT
>JALRIU010000272.1 GCA_023255355.1 Pseudomonadales bacterium
ACATCAGAAATAAGCAACACCTGCAAATGATTGGGAAGGGTTAAGAGTCGATATTTACGCTGGTCATTGGGGCTGACAACAGGCTGAATGTTGGCCTCACTGTCGGCTTGCTGTTGCACAGGCAAAGAACATGCTGAAAGCAGAATAAACAATCCACATAAGAGAATACGCATGAGTTTTCCTTAGAGGGCCTCTTCTCCAAATCGAGCACGAGGCCATGAGTAAATTAACGCTTTAATCAATGTCGCTAGAGGTATAGCAAAAAACACCCCCCAAAATCCCCACAGACCACCAAATACAAGTGCCGCCAGGATGATCGCGATAGGGTGCAAATTGACTGCCTCAGAGAATAACAAGGGGACAATAATGTTGCCATCAACCGCTTGAATAAACATATAGGCACCGAATAACCAGTAAAAATCCTCACCCCAACCCCACTGGTAAAAACCAACTGCTAATACAGGAATCGTGACGACGGCCGCACCAATGTAGGGGATCAACACGGACAATCCCACCAAAATAGCGAGTAACGCAGCGTAATTTAGGCCTAAAACAAAGAAGGCAATATATGTAGCTACCCCAACGATAATAATCTCTATCATCTTACCGCGTACATAATTAGCAGCTTGACGGTTCATCTCCTCCCAAATTGTGCTCATAAAAGGGCGGTCACTGGGTAAAAATCGGCCCAACCAATTAAAAATTGTGGCCTTATCCTTAAGAAAGAAAAACACCAACAATGGCACTAAAATCAGATAAATCACCAAACCAAATAACGTAGTAATTGTGGTTACAGACTGAGCCAGCATCTGTTGACCCAAACGACCAATTTGACCATTCAAGGTAGCCATCCATTCTTTGATTTGCACTTCGGTGATCAATTCAGGGTAGGAAGTATGCAGCTCATCTAACCAAGCCTGCATGTTATGCAGCATAGTTGGCAGCTCGGTCAACAACAACTTGCCCTGATTGAAGGCTAAAGGGACTAAAAAAAGGGCGATCCAGAAAAAGATTCCAATAAAAATCGCGTAGGTTGTCATCACCGCAAACGTCTCTGGAATTCTCACACGCACCAGACTATTTGTCGTACCTTGCATTAAGAACGCCAAAATAATCGCAGTAAACACCGGCGCCAGAATGTGACCCATGGTTAATATCACTAGCACAGCAACAACTAAAAGTAATGAAAAGGCTACCGCCTCTACACTGCTAAAATATTTTTGAATCCATTTGCGAAAGATACTCGGCATCATTATTTCTAGGCCTTTTCTAATACATGAATATAGGTATCACCCTCTTGTAAAGAAGATACCAAACGATTTCCACTCAACTTTGCAAAAACAGCGAAGTCGCGCACTGATGCGGCATCAGTCACGAACACCTGCAATTGCTCACCCGATTTAAGATCGCGCAATGCTTGCTTTGCTTTTAGCAGGGGCATTGGGCAGCGCAAACCGGTCACATCTAATTTTTGCAATTCATTCTCCCAACCTGCTCGTAAAAAAGCTAGTATAAACAAAGCAGACTATTGAATTGAATTTTTTATTCAATCGAGACTCCAAAGGTAAACTTGGCAAAAACAAAATGGTACCTATGTTCAAAAAATCAATGTTAATGAGCCTATTAATAGCAAGCATGCATTCATCGGCAGGCATCGACCATATTGAACTTCCAGCTCTTGGCGACAGCATTTCTGGTATCGTCTCTCGCCAACAAGAAAAAACCATGGGCGACGCATGGCTGCGTATGTTTCGTGCACAAGTGCGTACCGTTCGTGATCCACTACTATTTGAGTATACGCAAAATTTAGTACGCCGTTTGGCTAACTTTAGCGAACTTGAAGATAAACATATTGAATTGGTTATTGTCGACAATCCTAGTATCAATGCCTTTGCTGTGCCTGGCGGGGTAATGGGAATCAATAACGGCTTGTTTATCAATGCGCCTGGCGAACAAGAATTTGCCTCGGTGGTTGCCCACGAATTAGCTCACCTTAGTCAACGCCATTTTGCGCGCAACATTGAGCAGCAACAGCAACAGTCTATGCCGACCATGGCCGGCATGCTTGCGGGTTTAGTTATCATGGCTGCTGGTGGTGGCGACGCTGGTCTAGCAACACTTGCAGCCACACAAGCGGCTGCACAACAATCGGCCTTGGCTCATAGTCGTTTGCACGAAACTGAAGCTGACCGGTTTGGCATGGATATTTTAGTGCGCGCCGAAATGGATCCGGATGCGATGGCAAGAATGTTTCAAACGATGCTTGATGCAAAACGATTTTCTGGCAATAAGTACCCCGAATTTTTACTGACCCACCCCTTAACAGAAAACAGGGTTGCCAACGCCAAGACGCGGGCCCGTAATTTTTTAAAAGTAGACGCAGAACCTTCATTAGCGTTTTTCTTAATGCGTAGCCGTGTCATGCTAAGCTTTGCAGAATCGCCACAAGCCGGGGTCAGAACCTTCCAAGCCGAACTTGATAACAGCTTTACCGAGTATGAAAAAGATGCCAATCGCTATGGTCTGGTATTAAGCCTTATAGACGCCCATCGCTTGGATGAAGCCGATACTGAGCTGCGAAAACTTCTTCAAAAAGCGCCCCTAAATACTGCTTACCAGCTAGCAGCAGCAGACATTTTAAACGCCAATAATCAACACGATAGCGCCGCCAAACATTTACGCGGGCTACTCATGATCAGCCCGAACAGCCATCCTTTAACCATGGCCCTTGGCGCTACCTATATTCTCAATGGACAGCCCAAATTAGCCGCAGATCTTTTGGAGTTACACAGTAGAAAGAATCCTACCTTGCCCAGTGTTTGGTATGACCTGGCAGAAGCTAAAGGCCTAGCAGGGGACATTTTAGGTGTTCATATTGCAAGGGCTGAATACTTTTTATTGAACGGCATTTTAGATGAGGCTGGCAGACAGCTTCAGTACGCTATGAACTTAGCCCAAGGAGACTTCATGCAAACTGCCAAACTCGAACAGCGCATGAAGTTTCTAGAAAAATTACGGCAAACCAATCTTTAGGCGTTGCCCTTAACCTGCTGTTTCATTTGTGCTGCAAAATCTAACATGCGATTGAGCGGCAGCATTGCACGATGGCCGAGGTCGGGATCGACAAAAATTTCGTTATTGCCCTCGATGAGCTCTTTTTCAAGCGCATCTAAGGTATTCATCGCCATCCACGGACAGTTTGCACAACTGCGGCAAGTCGCGCCGTTACCCGCGGTTGGCGCAATGATAAGTTCCTTATCAGGCACCATTTGCTGTAACTTATA
>JALRIU010000290.1 GCA_023255355.1 Pseudomonadales bacterium
GGTTAGCCTTGCCACCTTTAGCAATTGAGCCAAGGTCGGCCGTAGCACTGTCCTGCCCTTTAGTCAGACCATAACAGCCGTTGTTGGCAACAATGTAGGTCATATTAACGTTACGGCGCACTAAATGCATAAACTGCCCTAAACCAATTGAGGCCGTGTCGCCATCACCCGATACACCCAAATAAATCAGATCGCGGTTTGCCAGGCTAGCCCCAGTAGCGACAGACGGCATACGACCATGCACAGAATTAAAGCCGTGAGATTTACCCAAAAAATAGGTAGGCATCTTCGATGAACAGCCAATCCCAGAGATTTTAGCAAAACGATGGGGTTGCAGTGATGAGCGCCAACAAGCATTACGAATCGCGGCTGAAATACTGTCGTGACCACAACCTGCACAAAGGGTAGAAATTGCCCCGTCGTAGTCGGCAACAGTGAGCCCTAAATCATTTTTGGGCAGCTCAGGGTGACGGAATTTTGGTTTTATATATGTCATTACACTGTCTCCGCATGCAATTGCACTACATTGGCACTTTCTGGATTAAGAGTTTCGCGCATTTTTCTAGCAATGAACCTTGCCGATATTGGGGTACCCGAATAATCTAAAATAGATTTGAGTTTACCGGGCTGAATTTCGCATTCATTAATAATTAAACGGCGCATTTGGGCATCGCGGTTTTGTTCAATGACAAACACCAAGTCACGCTCAGCAATATATTGATCTAAACTTTCATGGAATGGGAAGGCGCGGATCCGCATAGTATCAATAGCGATGCCCTCTTCTGCCAATATTTCGATAGCTTCGTAGCTTGCTGAAGACGACGTGCCAAAGAACAGAGCCCCCAATTTAAGGGTGTTTTTTGGTTTTTTAATCGCCAACGCTGCACGGGCCTTGGGTTTTGGCACCAAGGATTTTGCGGTTTCAAATTTGCGAAGTAAGCGATCGACGTTTTGCACGTAATCCTCACCCTTTTCAGAATAGACTGCCATCTCATTGCGCGAACTACCGCGGGTAAAGAACGAGCCCTTAGAGGGATGCGTGCCAGGATAGGTACGATAAGGAATACCATCGCCATCTGGGTCACGATAACGACCCCAAATCTCAGCTTTATCTAAGTCTTCAGCAGTCATGACCTTACCGCGATCGAGACGATAATTGTCATCCCACTCTAATGGAGGTGACATGGCGTCATTCATTCCAAGATCCAAGTCAGACATTAAAATAATCGGCGTTTGCAGTCTATCTGCCAAATCAAAGGCATTCACCGTCATTTCAAAACATTCGCTGGCTGTGGCAGGAAATATCAATACGTGTTTGGTATCACCATGCGAGGCATACGCCGCGGCTAAAATATCGGATTGCTGACTGCGTGTGGGCATACCTGTTGAAGGCCCAGAGCGTTGCACATCAATCAACACCACTGGAACTTCTGCAAAATAGGCTAATCCTAAAAACTCGCTCATCAACGACAGGCCAGGGCCAGATGTCGCGGTAAATGCCCGCGCCCCATTCCAACCAGCACCGATCGCCATACCAATCGCGGCTAGCTCGTCTTCGGCTTGCACAATAGCAAAGTTTTTCTTACCTGTGCCTGCATCGATACGCATGCGTTCGGCATATTTACTAAATGCATCAACCACCGAGGTCGAAGGCGTAATCGGGTACCAGGCCGCCACGGTGGCGCCACCATAAATAGCACCCAGCGCTGCGGCCGTATTACCGTTCATCAAGATGTTATTGAAATTGGTGATATGCGGCGCGTCGATACCGCCGCGTTGCAAGTGGATATTTAATGGGCATTCAAAATTGTCGTGGGCGTACTGAAAACCCATCTCTATCGCTTGTACGTTTGATGCGATGAGCTTTTCTTTGCCTCTGAACTGATCGGCAAGCAAGCCTTTAATCACGTCAAAATCGATATTTAACAAGGCAGTCAGGGCTCCGACATAAACCATGTTTTTTAATAATTGTTGCAGACGAGGCTGGCTGAATTCCTTCATACACATAGCCATAAAGGGAATGCCCATAAAGTGAATGTCATCACGTATTAAATGACGATCAATCGGTTTTGTGCTGTCATAGATAAAATAGCCACCGGGATCAACACTGGCAATATCATCGACCATGCTTTGAGGGTTAACGCAGACCATAAGGTCTACACCACCGCGGCGACCTAAGTAACCTTTATTGCTTACCCGCACCTCGTACCATGTTGGTAGCCCCTGGATATTTGAAGGGAAAATATTGCGAGGGCTAACGGGAATACCCATTCGAAAAATGGCCTTGGCGAACAAGGCATTCGCACTGGCAGAGCCGGTACCATTGACGTTAGCAAATTTTACAACGAAATTATTTACACCTGCTTGCATGCTAGTTAGCCTCCACAAAGATCTGGCTTGCTTTCGTCACATCGTAGCGGAAACGCTGCATATCCCAAGCACTTGTCGGGCAGCGCTCAGCGCATAAGCCACAGTGTAAGCATACGTTCTCGTCCTTGACCATCACCTTGCCGGTTCCCAATATATCTGAAATGAGTAAGTCTTGTTGTTCGTTGCGAGCCGGCACCGAAAGTTTGGCACGTAGCGCAGGTTCGTCATCATTATTCGTAAAGTTAATACACGATGTCGGGCAAATATCGACGCAGGCATCGCACTCAATGCAATTGCCCTCGGTAAATACCGTCTGTACATCACAGTTGAGACAGCGCTGAGCTTGGTGGAAGGCAGTTTTGATATCAAAACCTAATTCGACCTCTAAGTCTTTTTTGCTCAAGGCCTTTTCAAGCTCTACCAAGGGTACCGCTACTCGTTTATCGTCGGTCGGTATCGAATCGTAGCTCCATTCATGGATACCCATTTTTTGGCTGCATAAATTGACTTTAGGATCTGGGCGCACGCCTAAATCTTTGCCTTGCAGGAAAAGATCCATAGAAATGGCAGCCTGGTGACCATGGGCGA
This sequence comes from Pseudomonadales bacterium, assembly GCA_023255355.1. Taxonomy (GTDB): domain Bacteria; phylum Pseudomonadota; class Gammaproteobacteria; order Pseudomonadales; family JAHEIH01; genus JAHEIH01. The sequence continues at coordinate 2,959 of JALRIU010000290.1, forward strand.
CAGAGGTAATAATATTTTTAGGGCCAAACGCAGCATCGCCGCCGAAGAAAACCTTGGGGTTAGTCGATTGCAAGGTTGTCTCATTCAACTCTGGCAAACCCCATTTATCGAACTCGATACCAATTTCGCGCTCGATCCAAGGGAATGCGTTTTCCTGACCAATCGCAACAAGCACGTCATCGCACTCAACAAAGACTGGCTCGTCATCAGTTGGCACCAATTTGCGATTGCCAGCGTCATCATACTTGGCCTCGACCTTTTCAAAGGTCATGCCGACCAATTTGCCGTCTTTTATGTTGAATTCTTTAGGCACGTGGTTATCTAGAATTGGAATGCCTTCGTGGATGGCGTCTTCTTTTTCCCACGGTGAGGCTTTCATATCTTCAAATGGACTGCGAACAATAACTTTAACCTCTTCGCCACCCAAGCGACGCGCGGTTCGACAGCAGTCCATGGCGGTGTTACCACCACCTAAAACAATAACTTTTTTACCCACTTGGGCTGTATGCTCAAAAGCAACGTTGGCTAACCAATCTAAGCCGATATGGATATTGGCATCACCTTCTTGACGACCAGGGAGATCCGGTAAATCTCGGCCACGCGGCGCACCGCTACCGACGAAAATAGCGTCGTAACCTTTATCAATTATCGAAGCCAAACTATCAACATAAGTATTAAAGTGGGTATTGATACCCATATCGAGAATATAGCCAACTTCTTCTGCTAGCACACTCTCAGGTAGGCGAAAGGATGGAATCTCGGATCGCATGAAGCCGCCACCTTTAGGCTGGGCATCATACAAATCAATTGCATAACCGAGTGGCGCCAAATCACGAGCCACCGTCAGCGAGGCTGGACCACCACCAATCAGCGCGATACGTTTGCCATTGGGCTTTCCTGCCTTGGGTAAATGCATAGTAATATCGTTTTTGTTGTCAGCGGCGGCGCGCTTTAAACGACAAATTGCTACCGGCTCTTCTTCTACCCTGCCACGGCGACACGCTGGCTCACACGGACGGTCACACGTACGGCCCAAAATACCGGGAAAAACATTACTTTCCCAGTTGAGTAAATATGCCTCATCATAGCGTTGTTGAGCGACTAGTCGAATGTATTCTGGCACCGGCGTATGTGCTGGACAGGCATGCTGGCAATCAACCACTTTTAAATAGTAATTTGGGTTGGCGGTATTAGTTGGCTTCACGATGGCCTCCTTGTCTTGTTATAGGCTCAAGTCTACCCTTTCTGGCATTTAAATAAAGTCCCCAAGTAATCACATTAGCGCTTATTACTATGGTGCTTCACTGTTGTTTTCTAATGTAATGAACAGCGCACATATACCACCTAAAATTGTAGGCACTGCGAATATGGAGAAGGTCCAACTGATCGACACCCCGGTTTGCATCAAATACCCTGCTAGCAGAGGCCCAACAACAGCACCGGCGCGACCGATCCCCACGGCCCAACCTACGCCAGTAGTTCTGACCTCGCTGGGATACAATTTAGTCGCAGTGGGCCAAAAGTAATTAAAGCCACCGCCTAGTGAATAACCAATAAGAAACGTCGTCACAAAAATAAGTACGATAGGCAATTTAACCCAGCCAAAAATGAGTAAAAATACAGCGGCGAAGGCCATTGAATAGAAAATCGTGCGCTGCAATCCCAGCTTGGCCGAAACAAGACCAAGGGTTACAGTACCCGTAAAAGCACCAATATTGTAAATCGCACCGGCATATATGGCGTCTTCTAAAGGCAAGCCAGCATCTACCGCGCTTTTGGTAATCCAGCTAATGGCGAAATACAGCGTCATGAAACAAAAGAAAATGCCACTCCATAAAAAGTAAGTCGGCACCTTACGACCATCTGCAAATAGATCTTTGACGCTTATTTTGGCGATATGACCCTGTGGTTTAGGCGGTAGTTTAGCGATGCGGTCATGGCCCATCTTTACCCAAATTTTATTCAAGTCATTAAGCGCGTTCGTAGGCTGTCGTTTGGATAGAAACTCAATCGACTCAGGCAGCCAAAACATAACCACAGGAATCATTGTTGCGGTGAGCAATCCCGCCAAAATAAAGGCGGTATCCCAGCCGTAATCACGCAAATAACTTGCTGCCACAAAGCCTGTTATGGTTGCCCCAATTGGGTAGCCCGCTTGTAAAAAACCAACGAAAAAATTGCGGCGCTCATTGTTAGAATATTCCGACACAAGCGTCGCCATACTGGCTAAGATAGCACCGATGCCGATACCTGTAACAAAACGCCAAAACACTAGGTGCCAAACGTCGTTAGACAATGCTGTAAGCACCATGCCCGCAGCGATATCGCAAAGCGCAATCAAAATCATCTTTTTGCGACCAATCACATCGGCAAAAGGCGCCACGAATAAACATCCGATCGCCATGCCAAACAAGCCCGCGCTAAAAATACCGCCAAGTGACTGCGGCTCAATCCCCCATTGC
>JALRIU010000010.1 GCA_023255355.1 Pseudomonadales bacterium
TAGTTGCGTCTCCTGCTGATGATGCGCCATTGATGCGCTTAAGGGCATCAATGCTATGCACACGCTATGCCGAATATTTTAGAGACCAAGGCTTAAAAGTTCTTTTGTTAATGGATTCTTTGACGCGATTTGCACAGGCGCAGCGCGAGATCGCGCTCGCTATTGGCGAGCCTCCAGCCACAAAAGGCTATCCACCCTCTGTATTTGCTAAAATCCCGCAGCTTGTTGAACGAGCCGGAAATGATGAATACGGTAAAGGATCGATAACAGCCATTTATACCGTGCTTACTGAAGGCGATGATCTTCAGGATCCTGTGGCTGATGCTGCTAGAGCTATTTTGGATGGCCATATTGTGTTGCGAAGAAGTATCGCTGAAGAAGGTATTTATCCTGCGGTAGATATTGAAGCTTCAATTAGTCGTGCTATGCCAAACATAGTCAGTCAAGCGGCTTTGCAAAGAGCGCAAAAATTTAAGGGGCGTTTCGCAAAATATAATCAAACTAAAGATCTTATTAGTGTTGGCGCTTACGTTGCTGGGGGCGACGTTGAAACTGATATTGCTATCCAGACCATGCCGCAGATGCAAGAGTTTATGAAACAAGGTTTACAGCAACCTATTTCTGCACCTGAGGCAAACAAACAGCTTGAGTTATTGATGGCAGCGGCTGAAGAATTGCGACCTAAATTGCCAGATGTGGTTAGAAAATAATTATGGCAAAGCGCTCTGAACGATTACTTTTGGTCGTCAATTTAGCGGAAAGAGAATTAGAGAAGTCCGCGAGTATACTAGCTAAGGCGAGTCAGCAGGTCACTTTTGAGCAAGGCCGACTTGAAGAATTACAGTCTTACTTTAATGAGTACCAATTGCTCGCTAAGACGCAAAGTAAGGCTGGGATAAGCGTGGTTAGATTGATGAACTTTAACCACTTTATGTCCAATTTACGTGCTGCCATCGATCAACAAACTAAAACAATTACCTACTTAGAAAAGCAGCAGCAAAAGGCTCGTGAGGTCTGGATCAAATCTAAATCCAAACTTAAAAATTTGCAAAAACTACAAGCTTCCGCCGTAACTAATGAGCTTTATTTGGAGGAAAAAAACCTCCAAAAGACCTTTGATGACAGCTTTGTAACAGCTAAACAACTTTAGATTATCAAGACTGGTTTTCAATATGTCTAATCAGTCTAAGAAAGCTCAACACACACTAAAACTATCGACTAGGCTCTTTAATATCGCTAAAGATCTTAAATCAAGCGCCGATACATGACTTAAGTTGAAATGGAGAATTCTATGAAAAATGCTGACGCGCAAGATATTTTTCAGTTACCCGCTGTGTTGACGATTGCCGATGCCGATGCTTTGCATGAAAAGCTTTTGACGCTGCAAACACAATCAACTCCAACGATAGATGCCAGTCAAGTTGAGCGTATTGATACGGCAGCATTTCAGCAATTATTAGCGTTTAAATTGAGCCTAGTAAATACCGATAACCAACTGCATTGGCAGGGGTTAAGTGAGGTATTTATGCAATCAGCAAAACAACTTGGTCTGGAAAGAGCATTAAGTCTTGCCTAAATGCACTTGTATTTATTTGGACAAAATTTTGACTCAGGTGGAGTAAAAAATGACAAAAATTCTAGCCGTTGATGATTCAGCATCTATGCGACAGATGGTGGCCTTCACGTTACAAGGGGCTGGTTATGATGTCGTCGAGGCCAGTGATGGCCTTGAGGCATTGTCTGAGGCAGATAAAAGCGGATTTGATCTGGTTTTGTCCGATGTGAATATGCCGAATATGGATGGACTTACCCTCTGTAAAGAGCTTCGCACTAAGCCTGATTTTAAATACACGCCGATACTGATGCTCACTACCGAATCGGGTGGTGACAAAAAAATGGAAGGCAAGCAAGCGGGCGCCACGGGTTGGATTGTAAAGCCATTTAATCCTGAGCAATTACTTAAAACCATCAAAAAAGTTTTGGGGTGATATATGGCCGTCGATGTCAGTCAGTTCTATCAGGTTTTCTTCGAGGAAAGCTTAGAAGGTCTAGATAATATGGAATCAGCGTTAATGGCGTTGGACCCCCAAACCATCGACGCAGAAACCATCAACACTATTTTTAGAGCAGCGCATTCGATCAAAGGTGGTAGTGCCACCTTTGGGTTCACTGAGGTGGCCGCGTTTACCCACGTCTTAGAAACCCTGCTAGATGAAGTCAGAGAGGGATCACGCGCTTTGCACGCTGATCACGTTGATTTGCTGTTGCGTTCTGTGGACGCGATGCGGTTAATGATTGAAACGCTCCAAGCTGGCGATGTCATTGACCCAGAGGATTCGAAAGAGCTTAAAGAGCAATTTGAAGCCATTCTTAAAGGTGAATCATTCGCTGGTGTAACTCCTCAAGTAGCAGAAGAACAAGCTGCGCCTAGTACTCAAAATTCTACCTGGCAAATTCATTTTGCACCGCACCCTGAAATGCTTATTACAGGTAATGAACCTATTAGAATGTTCCGTGAATTATCGGAACTTGGCGAATTACACGTTGAATGTCTCACTGGTGAATTGCCATCCTTTGAATCTATCAGTCCTGACAGTTGCTATTTGTCATGGAATCTGACGCTTCAAGGTTGTGAAAACTTGGAAGAAATCAAAGAAGTTTTCGAGTGGGTTGAGGATGAAGCTGATATCACCTACAAGTCTCTAAAAGCAGATGAAGTAAAGGATTATATTCAAAATGCTGTGGACGCAACGGGTGCTGATAATACTGTGGCACCAGCAAGCGATGCTAATCAGTTTATGGTCGATAGTATGTTGCAATCGCCTAAAAACGAAGTTGAAACCCCCAAAGCTGGTCCTGTTGAAACTGTAGTTAAAGAACAACCTAACGTTGAAAGTATAAGTAAAAACAATGCTGCCACTACTACCACTGTGGCAAAAACACCGCCAAAACCTGCAGAGGCTTCTATCCGTGTGGGTACAGACAAAATTGACCAGCTCATTAACTTGGTGGGCGAATTGGTTATTACCCAGTCAATGTTAGGGCAATTGGGCGAGGGTGATAGCGAAGATTTTACTCAAGAAAAACTGTTGCGTTTACAAGAAGGTTTAAGCCAGCTTGAGCAAAATACGCGTGAACTGCAAGAGAGTGTCATGCGAATTCGCATGTTACCCATTAGCTTTAGTTTCTCTCGCTTCCCAAGAATGGTGCGTGATCTTAGTCAGCGTTTGAACAAGAAAATCGACTTGGTTTTGCAAGGTGAGCAAACAGAACTTGATAAAACAGTTATGGAAAAAATCGGTGATCCATTGGTTCATTTGGTTAGAAACTCTGTTGATCATGGTATCGAAAGTCCGGCTGATCGTGTCAAAGCGGGTAAACCTGAGGCTGGAAAAGTGGTTCTCAATGCTTACCATCAGGGTGGTAATGTCGTTATCGAAATCAAAGATGATGGCGCAGGTTTAAACCGAGAACGTATTTTGGCTAAGGCCATAGAAAATGGCGTCGTTCAAGCCGGTGATTCACTAACAGATGAGCAGATAAATGATTTGATATTCCAACCAGGGTTCTCCACTGCTGCCGAAGTAAGTGATGTTTCTGGACGTGGCGTTGGCATGGACGTGGTGCGCCGTAATATCCAAGAACTCAATGGTACCGTGGATGTGAAATCTGTTGCAGGCAAAGGTTCGACCTTTACGATTCGCTTGCCATTAACGTTAGCTATTTTGGACGGTCAGTTGGTAAGGGTAGGTGTCGAAAACTATATCTTCCCATTGGTATCTATTGTTGAGTCAATCCAGGTAAATCGTAATCAACTTAATCGAGTGGCAGGTGGTAGCCAGGTACTAAGACTTCGTAATGAATATATACCTATCGTCTACTTGCATGAAGTCTATTCAACACAAGCTGATTTTCATTCCATAGAAGAGGGCTTAGTCGTCGTCGTTGAGTTTGAAAACAATAAGTTTGGCATTGTTGTCGATGACCTGCTCGCCCAGCAACAAGTCGTTATCAAGAGTTTAGAAACCAATTATCGCCGCGTTGAGGGCGTGTCTGGAGCCACTATCCTAGGTGATGGTCAAGTCGCCTTAATTGTTGATATTGCTGGTTTGGTCAAAATGGGTGGCGCTACTCAGGCGCTGAAACAAATCGAATCGATGGTTAAACGCCAGCCGAAAGTAGCCTAACAGGAAGGTGACAATCATGAGTGCAGCTGAAGCTAATGTAGTTGAAAACGATAGCCAAAATATTGGCGTAGGTTCTTCAAGCCAAGATGAATCTGGTGAGCAGTATTTAACCTTCATCATGGCCGATGAAGAATACGGCGTCGATATTTTAAAAGTTCAAGAAATTAGAGGTTGGGAGAAAACCACCCCAATCCCCAATGCACCTAATCATATAAAAGGTGTCATCAATTTACGTGGAACAGTGGTGCCAATTATTGATCTGCGACGATGTTTTGGCATGGATCAAGTCGAATACGGTCCACTGACCGTCGTTATTGTACTGAAAGTCGATAGTTCTCAGAACAGTCGCACTATGGGCATCGTTGTTGATGCTGTATCAGACGTTTATTCGCTTGATAACGAAAGTCTACAGCCAGCACCAAATATGGGAGATTCTTACGATACTTCCTATATCCGTGGCCTGGCGACGGTTGGAGAGAAGATGGTTATGTTGTTAGAAATTAATGAATTATTGGATCTTGACGATATACCTAATGTAAATGAATTGAAACAACAAGTTGCCGCCGCGCAGGCAAGTGCATAATTGAGAAATTGGAGCATACTATGAGTACCTTTAAAGATACGGCTATAGCCAGTAAAGTATGGACAGTGGGCATGATCCCATTGATAGGAAATGGCAGTGCTCTCGCGCTTTGTGCTATAGGAGTGAGCAGCGGTGTAGCTATTGGAGTTGGGGTTTTAGCATCCTTAGCGGGTGTCTTTGTTGCTTCACAAGTTGCAGGGCAATTAAAGCGTCAAACCGCTGAATGTTTAGCATTAGTTAAATCCATAGCAGCTGGTGGTGCTGCGACAAGTTGGTCGTTGCCCAGCAAAGATGAGCTTGGTCATCTTGGTTATGCATTGGTTAATTTGGCAAATAGTGCTGGTGGTGCTCAGAACAAGGGTTCTGCTTCGAGCGCTGAAGATACACGTAAGTTGAAGGCACTGGATGTGACCCGCACTTGTGTAATGCTAGCCGATAATGACATGAATATTGTCTACATCAATGATACTGCACGCGACATGTTTAATGACGCTCAAAGTGATATCCAAGAAGTATTACCAAACTTCAGTTCGGATAAACTTGTTGGCGCAAATGCTGATATTTTCCACAAAAATCCGAATCATCAACGTGGCATGGTTAAAGCACTTGATGGTGAATACAATACGCTTATCAAAGTTGGTAAACGCAGCTTTGACTTAATTGCTAGCCCTGTGAAAGATGAAAACGGTACGCGTATTGGTACGGTGATCGAGTGGGCTGATAAAACTGCAGCTTTGGCTAAAGAGGCTGAAGAAAAAGCGCAAGCAGCTGAAAACCATCGTATCCGTCAAGCTCTGAACAATGTGACCGCCAACGTCATGATGGCCGATAATGATTTCAACTTGATCTACATGAATGAAGCGGTTACCGACATGATGCGTAACGCTGAACAGGATATTCGTAAGGATCTTCCAAAATTTGAAGTTGATAAGCTTATTGGCTCTAATATCGACGTTTTCCACAAAAATCCTTCGCATCAACGTAATGCTGCAGCCGCGATGAATAGCACGTTCCGTTCATCTATTGTGATCGGCGGCCGTACTTTCGCACTGATTGCAAACCCAGTATTTAACGAGGATGGTGAACGTTTGGGTACAGTGGTTGAGTGGGATGATCAAACTGAGCGTTTGGCATTGCAAGAAGAAACAAACCGTATCGCTAACGAAAACGCTCGTGTACGTCAGGCCTTAGATAATGTGTCTGCCAACGTCATGATGGCCGATAATGATTTTAACCTTATCTACATGAATAATGCTGTGACCGACATGATGCGTAATGCAGAAAGAGATATTCGTAAGGATTTACCAAAATTTGATGTGAATACTCTCATCGGTTCAAACATTGACGTTTTCCATAAAAACCCAGCACATCAGCGTTCAGCCGCTGCAGGCATGACTGGAACCTTCCGTTCGCAAATTATGATCGGTGGTCGTACCTTCTCTTTGATCGCTAACCCAATTGTGAACAATGAAGGTGAGCGTCTAGGTACTGTTGTTGAATGGAATGATCGTACTGATGAAGTCGCTATCGAGAGTGAAATTGATAACTTGGTAGAAGCTGCGGCTAACGGTAACTTCGGTGGAAGTATCGATACCTCCGATAAAACAGGCTTCTTCCTCAATCTAAGTAATGGTTTGAACAAGTTGTTAAGTATTACGGATATGGCAGTAAACGATGTACTCCGCGTATTCTCTGCTATGGCTCGTGGTGATCTAACTGAGCGTGTAGAGCGCGATTACAGTGGTTCGTTAGGCCAGATGCGTGACGATGCCAACAATACTGTTGATAAACTAGGCGACATTATTAGTAAAATTCGTAATGCTTCTAAAACGATTAGTTCAGCCGCTAATGAAATCGCAACGGGTAACGCTGATTTGAGCCAACGTACCGAAGAGCAAGCTTCTTCTCTAGAAGA
>JALRIU010000056.1 GCA_023255355.1 Pseudomonadales bacterium
AACCTCTGGTCAGATTAAGTGGCATTGGCAGGCGACCGAAAACGATGCTTGGAATGGCTCGTGCTCAGCGGAGCTACAACATAGCTGTCCAGAAGAAGATGGTCCAGATCATGATTATGGCGCAGGTCCAATGCTAGTCAAAAGTAAATCTGGTCGAGACGTGGTTGTTGCAGGTGATAAAGCCGGTTTAGCAGTTGGTATTGATGCGGATACTGGTAAATTACTTTGGAAGAATAAAGTTGGTCGTGGTGGTGTTGTCGCCGGTATTCATTTTGGTTTGGCCGCTGCTGATGGCGTTGCATTTGTGCCCGTAAGTGATGTGCCAGATGGGCGTACTTATGATGAACCTGCTCGCCCTGGTATGTATGCTCTTGACGTTGATACTGGCGAGTTTGTATGGCGTGCTCCCTCTGTAGAAGATTTTTGTAACGGACGACCAGTTTGTCACCCTGGTTATTCTGGGGCTATTAGTGCAACCCCAGATTTGGTTTTAGCAGGCTCAAATGATGGCTATATTCGTGCCTATGATACAGCGTCAGGTAAAGTGCTTTGGCAAGATGATACAACGCGTGAGGTCGTTTCTGTAAATGGCGACAAAGGTGCGGGTGGATCGATGGGCGGTGGTACAGCACCGATTGCTTATGACGGTTTGTTATTCGTCAATTCTGGTTATGCCTTTGCAGGTAAAATGCCGGGCAATTTATTAATGGTTTATGAGGTCGAAGGACGTAAGTAGTCATCCTTTAGATTCAGTAATGACCGGGGCGCCATATTTTGGTGCCTCATTTTTAGATTAAATAATGATCATTTTTTATATTTAAGAAAAGCAATTTTGTCCATAAGTTGGGCAATATTTTCAATTTAATCACGTTCAAACAAGTGTTTTAATCTTTCAAAGGCTTGGCAATTTTGTCAGTCAGAGAATAACGTTTTTGAAATTTGAGGTTTATCAATGAACAATTCAGTCAGTCAGGCACTCCCAAAAGTTTTACCCCTTTTAATCGATGGCGAATGGCGTGCTAGTAGCTCGGCTCATTCTATCCCGGTAACCAACCCAGCGACACAAGACGTTTTGACTAATGTTCCTTTTGCCACTGCTGAAGAAATTGATGCTGCTGTTGCCTCTGCTAAAGAAAAATTTGAAACTTGGAAGTCATCATCGGTACCTAATCGTGCTCGTATCATGTTGAAGTACCAGGCCTTATTAAAAGAGCATCAAGAAGAAATCGCCGAGTTAATTTCACAAGAACTAGGTAAAACTAAAGAAGATGCCATGGGTGACGTATGGCGTGGTATTGAGGTTGTCGAGCACGCAGCTAATATCGCTTCAATGTTAATGGGTGAGACAGTCACTAACGTAGCTACCAAAATTGACACCTATTCACATATTCATCCAGTTGGTGTTTGTGTTGGTATTACCCCTTTTAACTTTCCAGCGATGATTCCATTATGGATGTTCCCATTGGCGATTGCCTGTGGTAACACCTTTGTATTGAAACCTTCTGAGCAAACGCCTATCACTCCTACACGCCTGGTAGAACTATTTGAAGAAGCTGGTGCGCCAAAAGGCTTATTACAACTCGTTCATGGTGGTCAAGATCAAGTAAATCAATTGTTGGACCACCCTGATACTGTGGCAGTATCTTTTGTTGGTTCTGTTCCTGTTGCTAAGCACATTTATCGTCGTGGTACTGATAATCTCAAGCGTGTACAAGCGTTTGCTGGTGCTAAAAATCATATGGTGGTTATGCCTGATGCACAAAAACAGCAAGTTATTAACAACATTGTTGGTGCATCTGTAGGTGCAGCTGGTCAACGTTGTATGGCGATCTCAGTAGTTGTGTTGGTGGGTGAGGCTCAGCAATGGAAACAAGACCTAGTAGCCGCCTTTGATAATATCAAGCCTGGCCCATGGCAGGACGAGAAATCTGCATTTGGTCCTTTGGTGAGCGAAGGTTCAAAACAACGTGTTTTAAAAATTATTGAAGACGGTAAGGCTGAGGGTGCTCAATGTCTACTAGACGGTTCTGATTTTACTGTTGCTGGTTACGAGAAAGGTAACTGGGTTGGTCCAACAATATTTGCAGACGTTACAACAGATATGCAGCTTTACACGACTGAAATTTTTGGCCCAGTATTGCTTTTAGTTAATGCCGATACTTTGGAAGATGCAATTGCCCTGATCAATGCCAACCCATACGGAAACGGTACCTCGATCTTTACCGCTTCTGGTGCAGCCGCTCGTAAGTACACAGCAGAGATTCAAGTAGGACAAGTAGGTATCAATGTACCTATTCCGGTACCACTTCCATTCTTCTCGTTTACAGGATGGAAAAACTCTTTCTTTGGCGATCATCATGCTTACGGCAAGCAAGCAGTGCGTTTTTACACTAAAACACAGACAATTACGTCACGTTGGTTTGAGGACGATATTGCCACCGGTCCTAATATGTCGATTAACCTTCGCTAATAGGAAAGTAGGTCATGGACTTTAATTTGTCAGAAGATCAGCTCGCATTTCAAGAGGCTGCTCGTGCTTTTGCGCAAGGCGAGATGGCGCCCTTGGCGGCTGAATGGGATGAAAAGAAAATTTTTCCTACCGACGTGATTGAAGCAGCAGGGCAGTTGGGTTTTTGTGGGCTCTATTCGCCTGAAGACGCCGGCGGTTTAGGTCTTTCAAGACTTGATACCACCATTGTGCTTGAAGAATTAGCAGCTGCTTGTACTTCAACCGCTGCCTATATTTCAATCCACAATATGGCAACCTGGATGCTTTGCACTTGGGGAAGTGATGAAGTTAAGGCCGAATGGGCTGAGTCTATGACCTCTGGCCAGAAGCTAGGCTCGTACTTGTTGACGGAGCCCAATGCGGGCTCAGATGCGGGTAATCTGCGTTCTACCGCGGTACTTGATGGCGATCACTACGTCGTAAATGGTAGCAAAATGTTTATCAGTGGCGCAGGCGCTACCAATATGTTGGTAGCAATGCTTCGTACTGGTACTCAGGAGTCAGGAGCGCGCGGTATTACAGCGTTTGCTATTCCTGCAGACCTGCCAGGCATTGAATATGGTAAAAACGAAGTCAAATTGGGCTGGAACAGCCAGCCAACGCGTACAGTAAGCTTTGATAATGTCAAAGTACCTGTGCAAAATCGCCTGGGTGCCGAAGGCGAGGGCTTTAAAATTGCCATGAAGGGCATCGATGGTGGTCGTATTAACATTGCAACCTGCTCAGTGGGCGCCGCACAAGCGTGTTTAAGCATTACTCAGCAATATATGAAAGAGCGCCAGCAATTCGGTCAACCAATAGCTGAATTTCAAGCTTTACAGTTTAGATTAGCCGATATGGCCACTGATCTTGTTGCCGCTCGCCAGATGGTTCGAATGGCTGCTGCTGCGCTTGATAGCGATCACCCAGAAAAAACCGTTTATTGCGCTATGGCAAAAAGGTTTGCGACCGATGTGGGCTTTAATGTATGCAACGAAGCCCTACAATTGCACGGTGGCTATGGTTATTTACGCGAATATCCTATTGAGCGTTTTTTACGCGATGCTCGTGTCCATCAAATCCTTGAGGGAACCAACGAAATTATGCGCGTAATTACCGCACGAAGAATCCTCCAAGATGGGGCAACAGAGGCTATACGATGAGTACATTAAAGATAGAAAAACGCGGCCATACCGCGGTAATTACACTTAATAACCCACCAGCAAATACCTGGACGCCTGAGAGCTTAAATCAGCTTGAAGAGATTGTGTCTGAATTGAATGGTGATAAAGAAAATTACTCTCTCATTATCAACAGTGAAAGTGAAAAGTTTTTTAGTGCTGGCGCTGACTTAAACCGTTTTAATCACGATGATAAAGGCTTATCTTTCGAGTTCTCGAATGCCTTTGGTCGTGCATTTGAAGCTTTGGCAAAATATGAAGGCGTTTCTTTTGCTGCCATTAGCGGTTATGCAATGGGTGGTGGGCTAGAGGTTGCTTTGTCCTGTGATTTTCGTATCGCTGAAGAACATGCGCAAATGGCTTTACCTGAGGCCAGTGTTGGTTTGCTGCCCTGTGGTTTAGGATCTCAGCAACTATCTTGGTTAGTCGGTGAGTCATGGGCTAAGCGAATGATCCTGCTTGGCGAACGTGTTAAGGCGGATAAAGCCCTAGCTATTGGTCTTGTCGACGAAGTTGTTGAAAAGGGCGGTTCTTTTGATAAAGCGCTTGAAATGGCATCGATGGTAGAAAAACAGAGCCCAACATCAGTACGTTATTGCAAACGCTTGATTATGGCTGCTCGACATCAATCGATGGAGTCTGCCTATGCAACTGAGCGTGAATTGTTTGTAAAACTTTGGGATAGCCAAGATCAAAAAGAAGGCGTTGCTGCCTTTGTTGAGAAACGCGCTCCCCAATGGAAAAACTGCTAAGGTTTTTAAACTATGTCTGACCCCGTTGTTTTAATCGATGAGCTTTCTTCCAGTCATGGGAAGTACGTTGCTGTTGTTACCTTAAATTCACAGGGTACTTTGAACGCCTTATCGCAAGCCATGGTGGATATTTTGTTGCCTCAGTTTAAGGTTTGGCAGCAAGATGAGGCCTTAGCTTGTATCGTCTTGCGCGGTGCTGGTGATAAGGCATTCTGTGCGGGTGGTGATATTTTAAATCTTTATAAGAGCATCACTGAAGGTAATGGAGAGGCTGATCGTTTTTTTGAAGAAGAGTATCGTCTAGACTACTTAATTCACACCTTTAATAAGCCGATTATTGCCTGGGGTAACGGTATCGTCATGGGTGGTGGTTTAGGTCTTATGGCTGGTTCTTCCCATCGTGTTGTTACCGAGCGGACTCGTTTAGCAATGCCTGAGGTAGGTATTGGCCTTTACCCAGATGTTGGCGGTTCTTACTTTTTGAATAAAGCGCCTGGGCGAACTGGACTTTTTGTTGGTCTGACGGGTGTGTCGTTAAATGCGGCTGATTCAATCTTTATTGGTGTGGCGGATAGCTTTGCTAATCATGATCAGTGGTCAGATTTGTTGGCCCAATTGTCCGAGGCAGATTGGTTTTATGCAGATGCAAAAGATATTGTCAGCGACATCTTAGCAATCCTAACAGCGTCCGCGATAGACAAGCCAACCTCGAGTGTTAGTGAACATTTTGACATTATTCAATCTCTTACTTCGGCAGATAATGCGAAACATATGGTTGCAGATATTCTTGCTTATCAAGGAGAGGATGTGTGGCTACAAAAAGCAGTGAAATCGCTGCGTAAAGCCTGTCCGTCATCGGTGTTTGTGTTCTATGAACAGTTGCATCGCAGTAAAGGGGAAAATTTGAAAGAAGTGTTCAAGCAAGAGCTTGTTTTGTCGCTCAACTTTATGCGTATAGGAAACTTTCGCGAGGGTGTACGTGCCTTATTGAT
>JALRIU010000089.1 GCA_023255355.1 Pseudomonadales bacterium
CTAATGGGCGGTAAGTACTGCCATTCATCGCGGCCATCGCACTCGATAATAATACACAGCCCGGGTAGGCCAGAGGCGTGGTTCGAGGGGCGCTCCTCTATGGCGATAACTTTGCCAGAGCTAGACGCGTGAACGGGTGCACCTTTAAACGTATCCGATGTAGCAATACATTGACCTTTTAGAACATGGTCGCCCACTTGCACAATCGGTTTAGCTGGTGGACCCAAATGTTGGCCAACAGGGATAACCAAATGTTGAGGAATAGCTGCACTAACAATCGAGCGTTGGATTGACTGCTGTTTGTTTTCTGGTGGGTTTACGCCGCCAGTTAGTTTGAATATCGTATTCATGATCGACCCCGATCGCTAGCGATGATGTCGCTAGCTTTTGCAGGGTTTTGCCAGTGCCAATTGCGCAGCGTCACGGGCACCTCAACCATATCTATACAGTCAACGGGGCAGGGTTCAACGCAAAGGTCGCAGCCTGTACATTCATCGATAATGACGGTATGCATTTTTTTTGCGGCGCCTAAGATGGCATCGACTGGACAAGCCTGGATGCATTTTGTACAACCAATGCATTCGTCCTCGCGGATTAACGCATACATTTTAGGCTTTTCTTCACCCACTTCTTCGTCGAGAGGCAAAGGTTCAACATCCAAAAGATTGGCTAGCGCGTGGATCGTTGCTTCTCCACCAGGAGGGCAGCGATTGATCCTTTCACCTTCGGCAATCGCCTCGGCATAAGGACGACACCCTGGATAACCACATTGACCACATTGAGTCTGTGGTAATAAATCACAAATTTGGTCTGAAATTGGGTCGCCTTCGGTTTTAAATTTTACCGAGGTGAAACCAAGTAAGGCACCAAAAACAAGCGACAAACTCACCAGCGCAAATAATGCCGATAGGATTGGGTGTTGGGTAATAATCTCTAACATTACACTAACCCAGCAAAACCCATAAATGCGAGTGACATAAGGCCCGCGGTTATCATGCCAATTGCCGCGCCTTGGAAGGGTTTAGGAACATCTGCCACAGCCAATCGTTCGCGCATTGCAGAAAATAATACCAATACAAGTGAAAACCCAATTGCTGCCCCAAAGCCATAGATGGCTGATTGAACAAAATTGTGCTGTTTGTTGATATTGAGGAGTGCCACACCAAGAACCGCGCAATTGGTGGTAATAAGCGGTAGATAAACCCCTAAAACTTTGTGCAGTAATGGGCTCGATTTACGGACGACCATTTCGGTAAATTGCACAACAACGGCAATGACAAGAATAAATGTAATCGTACGAAGATACTCTAACCCAAGCGGAGCTAAAATATAGTTGAACGAAAGGTAGGCGCAAACAGACGACAGCGTCAGTACAAAAGTTGTGGCCGCGCCCATACCCATAGCGGATTCTAAGCGATTAGATACCCCCATGAATGGACAAAGTCCCAAAAATTGTACAAGCACAAAGTTGTTAACAAGTATGGTACTTAATAACAACAAACTGTATTCAACCAGCATGGTTTACCCCGATACGTTTCGGCCGTATTTTAAAGTACGCTTGATGCTTTAACAATTCTAAGAAATCCGTTTTATAGAATTGTTGGTTATAAGTATAGCGTTGCTATTACTAGCTTATACGCATGCCAGGCTGTGCACCATCATCTGGCGATAATATCCAAATATCACTGCCACCAGGCCCTGCGGCTAACACCATGCCCTCCGAAACGCCAAAACGCATCTTGCGAGGTGCTAAGTTGGCAACCATAACCGTGCGCCGACCAATCAATGCCTCTGGGCTGTATGCCGAGCGGATACCTGCAAAAACATTGCGTGGCTGTGCTTCGCCAATATCCAAGGTCAGGCGCAATAATTTATCGGCACCGTCAACAAGTTCGGCGTTAACAATCAACGCGACACGCAAGTCAACCGCTGCAAATTGGTTGAAATCTATCGTTTCGGCAATAGGCTCAATGCTGGCTGCTGCAACAGGTTTTGCTGCCGCGGCTTTTTCTGCTTGAGCGCTCGCTGCTGCTTTGTTTTCCTCGATCATTGCATCAACCTTTTCCATCTCAACACGTGTCATCATTGGCTTGAATTCGGCCACTTGATGATTGCACAGCGGTGCAGACAAACTCTGCCAGCTCAATGAATCATTGAGAAATGCTTCTGCTTTTATCGCCAGTTCAGGCAGCACAGGCTTTAAGTACACCATAAGTGCGCGGAACATGTTGACGCCCAGTGAACAGATATCTAATACCTCTTGTTCTGCGCCTTCCTGTTTAGCAAGTGCCCATGGTGCTTTGTCGGCAATATACTCATTGGCGGCATCGGCAAGCGCCATAATATCGCGCACTGCCTTGGCATACTCACGATCTTCGTAATACTTAGCTATGGTTTGGTTTGCGTCGACAAATTGTTGCCAGAGCGCAGGCTCGGCAATATTGGCTGACAAGGTACCGCCAGACTTAGCGACAAATTTGGCTGTACGACTAGCAATGTTAACGACTTTACCCACGACGTCCGAATTTACTCTTTGTACGAAATCGGTGAGGTTAAGGTCTAGGTCATCAACCCCCGCGCCTAACTTAGCCGCCATGTAATAGCGTAAATACTCAGGGTTTAGGTGCTTAAGATAACTTTCAGCGGTAATAAAGGTACCGCGAGACTTGGACATTTTTTTACCGTCGACGGTCAAGAAACCATGTACACAGACCTTTGTGGGGGTGCGGAATTGAGACGAATCGAGCATGGCAGGCCAAAACAACGCGTGGAAGTTGACGATGTCTTTACCGATAAAGTGATATAGCTCAGCAGCTGAATCCTTGCCCCAGTATTCGTTCCAATCCATACCGGTGCGATCACAATAGTTTTTAAAGCTCGCCATGTAGCCAATCGGTGCATCTAGCCATACATAGAAGAACTTATTTGGAGCATCAGGGATTTCAAAACCAAAGTAGGGCGCATCGCGTGAGATATCCCATTCTTGAAGACCCGAGTCGAGCCATTCAGACAATTTGTTAGCAACTTCAGTTTGTAAGGTACCTGAGCGAGTCCAGCCTTTTAAAAATTCTGTAAACTCAGGCAGCTTAAAGAAGTAGTGTTCTGATTCTTTGCTGACGGGTTTGGCACCAGAGAGGACAGATCGTGCGTCCAATAAGTCAGTGGGGCTGTAGGTGGCGCCGCACGCTTCGCAGTTGTCACCGTACTGATCCTCTGCTTTACATTTAGGGCAGGTGCCTTTGATATAACGATCAGCAAGAAACAACTCTTTTTCAGGGTCGAATGCTTGAGTAATGGTGCGTGTCGCAATATGTCCATTGTCACGCAGACGTTTATAGATCATTTCTGAATATTCACGATTTTCCTGTGAATGGGTCGAATGATAGTTACTGACATTGATCAAAAAGCCTTTGAAATCACGCTCGTGTTCGGCCTTCATGTTAGCAATATGTTCTTCCGGACTAATACCGAGCTCTTCTGCTTTGAGCATAATCGCTGTGCCATGAGCATCGTCAGCGCAAACGTAGGTGCAGGTATGACCACGCATTTGTTGGAAACGCACCCAAATATCGGTTTGGATGTACTCCATCACGTGACCTAAATGAAGGGCACCGTTGGCGTAGGGAAGGGCGCTAGTAACAAGGATTTTGCGTTGGGTCATAGTTCTGCTTCGATCTGCTTAAAAAGCGTGCATTATATCAGAGTAAAGGCCT
>JALRIU010000129.1 GCA_023255355.1 Pseudomonadales bacterium
GAACATTTCCACCCAAACGATAATCAGCATCGGTTTGGTGACGAATATAACCACTCCAAGCCCAGCCACCAGCAAGATTCTGTCGCAGCAGCAAGGACGTCATAAACTCTGGTCCCGCCGTATCCATATCAAATATTTTAACCGGCATAACTTGGCCATCGATTCGGTCTACATTTCGTACCGACACCCCAGAAAAATTGCGTTTTGTCGCTTGCCAATGAATCAACCAATCGTCATTTTGATAATCAACCGCCACCTCGATACCTTGTAAGTCCACATCGGTGGTATTGGCGCGATAGGCCACCCGACGATCAAAATCAACGGGGCTACTTCGGTCGGTGTAAACTTCGATTAAGTCGCGACTGCGCTCGTCAAAGTATTTCAAATCAAGTGTTATTGCCCCATCCAAAAACATGGCAAAAAGACCGAGTTCAGACACATCCTTGGTTTCATTAACTAAATCTGGGGATGCGATACGATCGATATCAAAAACGTACCCATCATAGGATAAGGTTCTATATTCTCGCGCAGCCATTAATGTGGGGCTTCTTTCGACTGCATTATGAGCCAAACGTACCGTAAAATGAGGATCAAACTGATAATTCAACGCGCCGCGCCAACTAAAGGCTTGGTCATCAATTAAACTATCTTCCCAGTTAGCCCCAAAATTTAAGATAAGGTCTGGTGTTGGATTGATTTCGGTGTTGAGAAAACTTCGTAGAGTTGTTTCTGTAATTTTTTTATCAGTACTAAAAAATAAACTACTCTGAGCACTGTCATGGCGGTAACCAAGCCCCCAGTCTAACTTAGTAATAACATTCCATTTTAGATTATGGCGTATCTCTATATCAGTGCGTTCTGACGTTTCATCTCTTGTATCAAGGGCAATATCAAAATCTGCATAGGGAAAGTCCGCGTAAAAGGCTTGCGGCGGTATACCCACAACATCAGAAAAAGCGCCTAAATATTTGTAGTAATCTACGGAATTTGTGGAATGATAAGCTCTCAATGAGAACGCACCTGTATTTAAGGTTCGCTGCCATTGGATCGCTTGATAACCGCCATCTAAACCATATTCTTCACTTTCGTAAGCATCGTCATCCTTACCGCCACTTGTCATGCCCAAGGTGGTATCCGCATATGCTAGTTGAACGTCAAAAGTATCTTTTAAATTTGGGGTAACAATAGCCCTGATGCGAATAGAACTGTTATCAAGTCCATCAACAATATCGTTTGAAAAACCATCATGCTCACGGTGCTTCAGCGTTATTCCGTAGGATGCATAGTCATTGAACTTATTATAATGCACAGAGGCATTACGCTCTCCTCTACTGCCTATACCAGCTCGAAAATACCCGTTTTTCTGACTGCTCAAGGATTGCGTGACAATGTTGATAGACCCAGCAAATGAATTAGTACCATCAACTGATGGATTCGCGGCTCGCACGACTTCAATATAGGCAATATCGTCAACATCGATACCTAGGTTTGGCCAAATCGTTGTATTCAGAAAAACCTCATACATTGATACGCCATCGAGTTTTACTTCAAGGGTATTAGGAAAAGCAGCTGGGAAGGCACCGTAGCTCACTCCACCCAGCGATGCGCTGCGCGCATAGACATCAAAACCAGGGACTAAACTAAAAATTTCATAGAGTTCATCGCTACCAAGCGCAGCGATCATATCCTGAGTGATAATGGTAACAGATGCGGGTGCATGGCTTATTTTTTGAGGAAAGTTAGCAACACCCGTCACCATGGGAATTGACTCAAAGAGTGCTTCGTCATAGATATTATCTTGACCATGGGCGGGGATGGCGCCTAATAATAAACACCATAACAAAAAGCGTTTATAAAACATTAGATATTTGCCATTTGACCGATCACACTAATCTTAGTTCGGTTTTCAACACCCAGAGTTTTGATAATGGCACTGACATGAACTTTCACGGTATTTTCTGATAGCCCGAGATCAAAAGCGATTTCTTTGTTAGATTTTCCCTCAACAATGCCTTTCACAACTTCAATTTGGCGGTCAGATAGCTTTGCCAATAAATCGCTGACATCCTCGCCGGACACGGGAGTATTATGGGCACGATGATTACGGTAATTACCTGGTGTAGCGACACCACCTGCAAGCACTTTTTCAATAGCAGAAATCAATTCTGCCTGACTGGAGGATTTAGATACAAAGCCATGCGCCCCTGCATCTAAACATTTGGACACATAGGTATCACTATCAGAACCGGAAAGCACCAAGGTTGGCATATCAGGCCAACGTTGGCAAACTTCGCGAATGAAGTGAAAGGTAGGTTCGCCCGGTATGAATAGATCGGCAATCAGCACATCATAACGATGCTGTTCCAACAAACCTATCGCAGCTGCGCCAGAGTCAGCGCCGTCAGCCATAGCGCCCTCGAAGGCACCTTCAACCAATTCGGAAAGGCCAGCCAAGATCAATTGATGATCATCAACAATGAGTGCACGCATAGTGTATCCTTACAAATTTGATTCAATTCTAGTCCATGAAATTGAGGGGGTAAACTAATGCTTTAGTATTAACCCTGTATGCACTAATGCGTTTTTAGCGTTGAGAATCTCAAGCCTTCTTCAGAACCAATTACTTGCACGATTTGACCAGGCAAGTAATGCCCCTGAATAATCTCTTGAGCAAGTGGGTTTTCAACCAATTGCTGAATAGCTCTTCGCAAAGGGCGTGCCCCGTAAACCGGATCGTAGCCCTGCTCAACGATAAATTTCATCGCCTTATCATCAAGCTCCAAACCAAGTTCACGATCAGCTAGGCGCTTGCGTAAAATATCTAATTGCAAACGAGCAATACCGGCAATTTGGTCGCGTTGCAGAGGGTGAAACACAACGCTCTCATCTATACGATTGATGAATTCGGGGCGAAAATGTTTCGCCACGACAGCCATAACAGCATCACGCATGGCTTCGTAACCCTCACCTACCATCTCTTGAATTCTGTCTGAACCTAGATTAGAGGTCATTACGATCACTGTATTGCGAAAATCGACTGTGCGACCTTGTCCATCCGTCAAACGACCATCGTCTAACACCTGCAATAAAATATTGAAAACATCAGGATGGGCTTTTTCGACTTCGTCTAATAGCAACACAGAATAAGGACGACGACGCACCGCCTCAGTGAGATATCCCCCTTCGTCATAACCAACATAGCCTGGAGGGGCACCGATTAAACGCGCGACAGAATGTTTTTCCATGAATTCAGACATGTCTATACGAACCATGGCTTCAGCACTATCGAACAAAAACTCAGCAAGTGTCTTACACAGTTCGGTTTTACCAACACCGGTAGGTCCTAAAAACAGAAACGAACCATTAGGACGATTGGGGTCTGACAAGCCTGCTCTGCTACGGCGCACGGCATTTGCTACTGCCACTAATGCCTCTTGCTGACCAACCACACGTTTTCCTAACTCTGCTTCCATACGAATGAGTTTCTCACGCTCACCCTCAAGCATTTTTGACACAGGAATACCTGTCCATTTAGAGACAACTTCGGCGATTTCTTCTTCACTCACGCGATTACGAAGCAAGGTCATCTCGCTACTTTCTAAGCTTGTCGCCATCTGCAATGTCTTTTCTAGCTCAGGTATTTCACCGTATTGTAATTGTGACATCTTCTCCAAATTACCGGCGCGACGAGCGTGATCCATTTCAATTCGCGCCTGCTCAAGTTTGCTCTTTATCTCTTGTGCACCATTAAGAGCTGTTTTCTCAGCACGCCATACTTCTTCCAAACCAGCGTATTGCCGTTCGAGAGCTTGAATGTCGTTAGCAATACGTTGCAAACGTTTTTTAGAGGACTCATCGTCATCCTTTTTCATTGCTTCACGCTGGATTTTCAACTGGATCAAACGTCTCTCTAGCTTATCCATTTCTTCAGGTTTAGAGTCAATTTCCATACGGATACGACTAGCAGCCTCGTCAATCAAATCGATTGCCTTATCCGGTAACTGTCGATCGGTAATATAGCGCTGAGATAACTTAGTAGCAGCGATAATGGCAGAATCAGAGATATCTACACCGTGATGAACCTCATAGCGCTCTTTTAAACCACGTAAAATGGCAATGGTATCCTCTTCGCTTGGCTCACCCACTAGTACTTTCTGAAAACGACGCTCCATAGCAGCATCTTTTTCAACATATTTACGGTATTCATCGAGCGTCGTTGCTCCCACGCAATGTAATTCACCACGAGCCAAGGCTGGTTTTAGCATATTGCCAGCATCCATAGAACCTTCTGATTTTCCTGCACCCATCATGGTGTGCAGCTCATCGATGAATAAAATGACACGCCCCTCTTCCTTGGCAAGTTCATTTAGAACAGCTTTGAGGCGCTCTTCAAACTCGCCACGGTATTTAGCGCCAGCTAATAGCGCACCCAAATCTAACGAGAGTAAGCGCTTGTTTTTTAAACCCTCGGGGACTTCACCGTTGATAATACGTTGTGCCAAACCCTCTACAATGGCGGTTTTACCCACGCCAGGCTCGCCGATTAGCACAGGGTTATTTTTAGTACGACGCTGTAAGACTTGTATCGTGCGACGTATTTCATCATCGCGGCCAATAACAGGGTCTAGTGCGCCCTTTTCGGCGCGTTCAGTCATATCGATAGTATATTTGTCTAATGCTTGGCGAGCGCCTTCTGCTTCCGGGTCATCGACAGACTTTCCATCACGCATGGTTTTAATCACCGCACCTAAACGCTCTTCGTCAAGCCCCGCGTCATGCAGAATCTTTTGGAGATTAGCTTTTTGTGAAACAGCAGCCATCAGTACGGCTTCAGACGAAATAAATTTATCTTTGTTTTGCTGGGCTTGCTTGTCGGCAAGATTTAGCAAACGCACTAAATCATTAGAGGTATGAACATCGCCACTGCTATTACTTACTTTGGCCATGGTTTGCAGTTTTTCTTTTAGCGTGGCACGCAAATTTCTAACGTTGACACCCGATTGTGCCAAAATTGGAATGGCACTACTGCCCTGTTGATCAACCATCGCTAGTAACAAATGCTCTGGTTCAATGAAATTGTGGTCATGACCCACGGCCAACGACTGCGCGTCGGACAGAGCAACTTGAAGCTGATTGGTTAAACGATCTAAACGCATATAAAATTTCCTGCATACGTAATTTAGTTAACATTGATATAAGATCGTTTTGCAAAACTTCAAGTTAACACAAGGTAAAAAAACGTATAGACAGCAAAAAATGTTTTATTCAGTGATATAAATCAAACTCACCATGCGTCCACATGTCGCTTCGCGACGGAAAGAGTAAAAGCGCTTTTGATCTAGATAGGTGCAAAAGCCACCGCCACTGATATCTGTCAAACCCAACCGAGTTAACCTTTGCCTCGCCAAGGCGTAGAGGTTCGCGAGAAACTTGTCTTTCTCATGTGGGCTGGGTGCAAATGCTGCAGCAATTGCAGATTGATCGGAGGGGTTAGCAACATCTAAAAAAGCTTGCCTAACTTCGCCACCCACCTCAAAACTCATTTGACTGATTGCGGGGCCTAGAAATGCAGTGATCGCTGAGGGTTCTTGCTGCATAGCTAGAACTGTGGTTTCTAATACACCAGCTTGCAAACCTCGCCAGCCGGCGTGAGCCGCAGCGACCTTTTGCCCATCACGACTGGCAAATAAGACTGGCAAGCAGTCAGCCGTCATGACCGCACATACATCACCCGATATCGATGCATATGATGCATCGCAACTTGGCGTTGATTGCCAATCAAAGCTGTCGATATCCAATACATCTACGCCATGGATTTGATCGAGCCACGCAATACGCTTTGCACCGGGCAAAGCAGCGAGCAACTCATCTCTATGACGTGCCACTCTATAAGGATCATCACCGACATGATGGGCTAAATTAAAGCCTGTAAAGCCCGGACCGTCCTCACCTCGACAAGTCACAAGCGCACGAATATTTTTTGGCAGTGACGCCCAGCGGGGGATAAAACTGGGTATATTCGGAGAAAATTTAACGGTCATATTGGCGTAAAAGCGCGAGTAGATCGATTAAATCCTGCGGTGTAGGAACACTCCATTGCATCGTTTTACCTGACCGAGGATGAATAAGTTTAAGCTTGCGAGCGTGCAGCGCTTGTCGTGGGAAAGCCCGCAAACCATCAACCAGTGGCATTTCTGCATGCTTTGGAATTTTAGGGCGCCCGGCATAAACAGCGTCACCTACCAAAGGATATTTAATATGAGCCATGTGGACGCGAATTTGGTGGGTACGCCCTGTTTCTAGGTTGACATAAACATGAGTATGACTCGCGAATCGCTCAGCGACACGGTAATGCGTAATGGCTGGTTTACCGCCAAACTCAAGGACAGCCATTTTTTTTCTATCTTTGGGGTGTCGCCCCATCTGCTTATCGACGGTGCCTCCACCTATCATAACGCCCATACAAACCGCTTCGTACTCACGGGTCACCGTTCTTTCTTGCAATTGATTGACTAAGCTACCGTGCGCCAACAGGGTTTTAGCAACCACCATAATGCCACTGGTATCCATATCAAGCCTATGCACAATGCCGGCTCTTGGCAATTGCGCCATCTCAGGCAAATGATTCAACAAGGCGTTGACCAAAGTACCACTCGGGTGGCCTGCCGCAGGATGCACGACCAAACCAGCGGGTTTATTGAGGACGATAATATCGTCGTCCTCAAAAATGATATCAAGGGGAATATCCTCCGGTGCCATACTGACTTCGTCTTCGAGTTCAGCCTGCAAATCCAAGGTTGTGCCCGCAAATAATTTTTCACGGGGTTTGAAAACCTTGCCATCAGCTGTCAATTGGCCATCTTTAATCCAACCTTGCAACTTTGAGCGCGAAAAATCAGGGAACAATTGCGCCGCAATTTGGTCAAACCGTTGATCGTCTAAATCGCTGGGCACCACTGCTTGCATATCAATTTTTTGAGTCATTCATTGTCCTTGCATTGAGCTCATCAATATTTTCGATGAAAGATTGCAAAGTTTACCACGGATAGCGTTTTGGTTTTCATCGCTATGTGGTTAAATACAGGTTTTTATTTAGACGGTAATCCGTCGAGACAATAAGGTAAACAATGTTAAATATACAACGTCTTATCAGCACAACAATAATTTGTCTCAGTTTATTGCTGAGCGCATGTTCGAGTGTTGACGAAGAAGCCATTGCGCGTGGTAGTGAACGTTCCTTGTACGAGCAAGCCCAAGGTCATATGAAGGGTGAAAATTTCCCGATGGCTGTAGCCAAGTTGCAAATGCTTGAATCACGCTTCCCATTTGGCAAATACGCGGAACAAGCGCAACTTGAATTAATTTATGCTCACTACCGTAGCAGTGATTATCCAGAAGCTATTGAAGCTGCCGAACGTTTTGTAAGGCTACACCCAAAACACCCTAACGTAGATTACGCTTTCTATGTTAAAGGACTATCATCGTTCACTGATGGCGCATCTTTCTTTGACCGCTTTATCCCAGGTGATATTGCTAACCGAGATCCTGGCCCTGCCCGCTTATCTTATAGTAGCTTTGCAGAATTGATCGCGCGTTTTCCCAACAGCCAGTATGCTGCCGACGCGCGTGCTCGCATGGTTTACCTGCGTAACCTACTTGCACGCCACGAAATCTATGTGGCCAACTACTACTTCAAGCGCCGTGCATATATTTCAGCATTACGTCGCGGACAATTTGTACTTGAACAGTTCCCTCAAACGCCAGCAGTACCTGATGGTTTAGCGGTTGTTATTCAGGCCTCTAAGATGATGGGCTTAGATGAACAAGCCGATAATGCATTGGCTGTGTTGAAACTTAACTACCCTGATTACCCATCTTTATCCGCCGACGGTAGCTTCGATCCTGACTTTGATGACTCCGGTGATCGCTCAATTATCAACCAATTTACCTTTGGTTTGTTCGATCCACCAAACCCACCAAGCTTTAATACCAAAGAACAATATGGCGGCTAAGGAGTTGGTATGACTACACGTGCAGACATTGTTGCTGAAATGCGCGTTCTGAGTTCAATTGATCCTGAACATGAATTTCAAATTCGTCGTGATTTTATCGCTAATCGATTGTTAGCAGCCCGCTCTAAAACCTTAGTATTGGGTATCAGTGGCGGTATTGATTCGTGTTTATGTGGCAAACTCGCCCAAAAGGCCATCGACAAATTAAATTCTGAACAAGGTGGCGGATATACATTTATCGCGGTTCGCCTACCTTATGGCGTTCAGCAAGACGAACACGAAGCGCAAATGTCGCTCGATTTTATACAACCCACCGTTTCAATGGCTGTTAATGTAAAACCTGGTGCGGATGGCATTCATCAAGAAGTCATTGAGGCTATGACCAATGCGAACAAGCTCACAAACAGTCAGGCATCGATTGATTTTGTCAAAGGCAATGTCAAAGCTCGTGCCCGTATGACAGCCCAATATGAAATCGCTGGTTTGACTGGCGGACTGGTTCTAGGCACCGATCATTCAGCTGAGAATATTACTGGCTTCTATACTAAATGGGGCGACGGAGCCTGTGACCTTGCGCCTCTATTTGGTTTGAGTAAACGTCAAGTTCGTCAAGTGGCTAGTTATCTTGGCGCACCGGATCAGCTGGTCTACAAAACACCAACAGCCGATCTTGAGTGTGATGCACCACAAAAAGCAGACGAGCACGTGTTGGGCTTGAGCTATGACGACATTGACGACTACTTAGAAGGTAAACCCGTTAGTGATGAAGTTGAGCAACGCTTAACCGAAATTTACCTTAAAACCCAGCATAAACGTTTAGCTATTCCTACCATTTACGACGAGGTGTAATCATGGGCTTAATACGCGTTCTCGTTTTTGGATTAGCCATTTGGTTACTCTATAAATTTTATACCATTTATAAAGCACGCCTAGCTGCAATGGATAGCCAAGAAGTTAAAGGTGGCAACATGGTAAAATGCAGCCAATGCGGCGCATATACCCCAGAGTCAAAATCTATTGCATCTGGCGCCCACCATTTTTGCTGTGAATCACACCAACGAGCGTTTGAAGACAACAGCAAACCTTAATCGTTACCCCTATCTGCTTAAAGATATTCCAATAACTCAGCCACACTGTCTAACAACAGGTGTGGTTGATGGCTTTTTTGAAAACCCTGCCAATCTTTACGTTTATTAAAGCCTGTCGTAACAGCAATAGAAAAAGCATTAGCGCGATTTGCCATAATCGTTTCTACTAGCGGGTCATCACCAACCACTGCAACACGGGTCATAGGTATACAAAGTCGTTTCGCAATGCGTTTAAGCGCATATTTTGAAGGCTTACCAGTAAGTATCATTGGCGCCTTAGTCATAGCCTGAATGGCAGCGCGAATAGCAAACGAAAAACCCATCGCTCGCCCCCCAGCTGCAGCAAAAAATGGTACATTTGATGCAACATAAAACTTAGCCCCCTGCCAAATAGCTTCGCATGCTTTATGTATGTGATCCATGTTGCAATCAGGTGCCCATGCCACATACACCGCGTCAACCGCCGTATCATTAGCATCACCTGGGAATAATGTTTTAATTCCTGCTTGCTGCATGGACCAAGCTGTACCTTCAGTCCCCAAAACCAACACTGACTTTACGCCATGTTCAACCATAAGATCTGCAGCAATGACAGAGGGGGTAATCATTTGCTCGTCACTGACTGGCAAACCTAAATCGCGCAATCGTTTAGCCTGCACCGGAGGAGGATAAGCACTGCCATTGGTAAATACCAAATAAGGCAGCTTACGCTCCGCTAGACGGAACAAAACCTTATCGGCGCCATCAATCATTCGGTAGCCAGCTAGAGATTTGTCGGAAAGTAATAACGTGCCATCTAGATCGAACATAAAACCAAGCGGTTGCTGATTATTAGGAAAGTTTTTCAAGCCCTGCTCCCTTGTGAAGTTGTAAACGGAATCCAGGACGTTCGACAGCAATCGAGGGAGACTCTGGATTATCAGCGAGTTGTTTAAGCAATTGCTTTAATGGCGCAAGCTCAGGGTTATAATGTTGACCACTGCGGGCGACCCCATAAACCTGATCCACTTGCTCCTGGGGCATAACAGCTCTGAATAAGAATTCTTCATCGTCCATATGCTCACCGAATTTACGTTTTAATTCGCCAAATTCAGGAAAATCAGCTTCTCCCAAGATTTCTTTTGTTTTAGGACGATCTAAAATCACCGCGCGAATATCTTCAGCAATGGGTACAGTAGGTTTACCAAACTTACCCAGAACATAACGTAATACTTGATCGGACACTTGGGCATAACGTTGAGTTCCAAGCACATTAAATAACGCCTGACTCATGACCATCTGTGGAAACGGCGTCACCATGATCGGCTGACCTAGCTCGGCACGAACCCGCTCTGTTTCTTCGATCACCTCGTCTAGGCGGTCAACAAGACCAAGCTCTTCGAGTTGTCGCTTTAGGGTGGTCATAACACCACCTGCTAATTGATGGCGCAAAAATCCGGCATCAAAACGCTGAGGGCTGCCCATTGGAAGAGACTCGGCCTTAGCCAATCGATACCAGTAATCGCTGACAAACTGCAAAGCGTCATCATCAATCGCCACTGTGTGGCCTGCTTCACGTAGATTCTTGACCATATTGACTGCCTCGGGAAGGGAGGAACCATCACCTAACGGGCCAATACCAACATGGATCGCATCAATGATATTTAAATCTGCTGCAGCCAACGAGGTCATTGCCCCATAACCAACGGTACAATGCGAATGAATCTCTAGTGGTTTGCCAGCCAAGGCCTGCTTAACTCGTGGCGCTAACGTTCTAACTCGTTCCGGAGATAATAGCCCGCTTGGATCTTTGATATAAAATCGATCCACGTCAGCGCAGGCACCAATTTTTCTGGCAAAATCTTCATAAAAATCATCGGTATGTAAGTCAGAAATGGTAAAGGTAAGCCCACCCATTACGTCGGCATTACCCTCTTGCTTGATCATACGGGCTGAACTAAGTACCGACTCGACATCATGCATTGGATCTAATAACGAAAAACGACCAATACCGGCCATTTGTAAGCGGCGATACGCCAAACGCATAAATTCTGGGTCGGCTAATTGCCAGGCGACAAAACGAAAACCCGTGGTAATAAACTGCAATGGCACGTCAGGCATCGCAGCAACCATGCGTTTAATGCGCTCCCAGGGGTTGTCTGCAGCATATCTTATCGCCACCGCCATAGTTGTGGATGAGGTAAAATCACAGGCGTGCAGGCCGATACGATTCATGGCGCCGGCAATTTGCAAAATCTGCCGAGTATTTAAACCGGTAGCCCCCCACAGGGATTGATTACCATCGCGGATAGAAACATCTACTAATTTAATATCAGCCATGGGCAAATGCCTCAAAGAATCGGGTATCTACACCGCCCTGTTGAAAACGCACATCATCCATAATTTTTTTATGTAAGCTTTGGGTTGTCGCGACGCCCTCGATACGCATAGAAGACAATGCTAATTGCATTTTATCGAGGGCTTGCTGCCTATTTTGGCCATGCACGATGACCTTGCCGAGCAAGGAATCATAATTGATGGGGACGCTGTCACCCGAGCGTATGTGACTATCGACTCTTATACCGCGGCCTGCTGGCCAACACGCCTTGTTAACACGACCAGGCGACGGCATAAAGTCACGCGTTGGATCTTCTGCGTTCACCCTTACCTCTATGGCATGGCCTTGAAAATTAACATCAGATTGTTTAATTCCTAATCTTGCCCCAGAGGCGATAAGTAATTGCTGCTCGACCAAATCAATGCCGGTAATCATTTCAGTGACGGGATGTTCAACTTGTAAACGTACATTCATCTCAAGGAAGTAATACGAGAAGCTTTCAGCATCCACCAAAAACTCGACGGTACCTGCACCTTGATAACCAAGATGAGCAGCCAAATTAACCGCTGCTTCCTGTAGTTGATGACGGACCTCATCAGGTAATCCAGGTGCTGGAGCCTCTTCGACTAACTTTTGATAACGCCGCTGAATAGAACAATCTCGTGTGCCCAAGTGAATGGCACTAATGCCATCACCCAATACTTGAACTTCAACGTGCCGACCTTTGGCAATATATCGCTCGAAATAGACCCGTTTGTCGCCAAAGGCTGCTTGCGCCTCAGCCATAGCGACAGAGATTTTACCCGCTAATTCAGCCTCACTATGGACTAATTGCATACCTCGTCCGCCGCCGCCTGCAGCGGCCTTTATCAACATCGGATAGCCAATTTTCTGCGCTAGGGCAACAGCGGCATCGATATCGTTTGCCTCGCCACCTGGCACCACTGGTAAACCCGCTTCTATCGCCGTCGCGCGAGCTTGTAATTTATCACCCATCGCAGCAATAACAGCAGCCGATGGTCCGACAAAAGCCATACCTGCTTTTTCGATAGCTGTTGCAAAACATGCATTTTCGGAGAGAAAACCATAGCCAGGATGCACTGCATCGGCGCCTGATTGTAAGGCCGCAGCGACCACTTTTTCGATATTCAGATAAGATTCACTCGAGGGTGCAGCTCCAAGCAGTACAATATCTTCAGCCTCGCTGGCGACTCTGGAATACTGATCGACTTCAGAAACGCCTGCGATAACCCTTAACCCTAATCGTTTTGCCGAACGCAAAATACGATAGGCAATCTCGCCACGGTTAGCAATAAATACACTTCGCATCATAGCGGTTTGACTTTAATTAGAATAGCATTGGCTTCGATTGGGGTTGCATCGGGGTAAACGATCTCCACCACTGTCCCTGAAATCCCGGCTGATACTGTGGTCATCAACTTCATGGTTTCAACAATAGC
>JALRIU010000130.1 GCA_023255355.1 Pseudomonadales bacterium
CTGCGAGTTTTCTAACTGGGTTAAAGAGAAAGTTCCAGAATCTGCATCAAATTTACAGCGTTGGTTGCATAATTTTAAAGCCGTTCTTGAAGGATCGGCTCATTAAATTAGAAAATACTGATAATTAGGGGCAATTGCCCCCATTCTCGGTTGACTATTAAGCTAAAACTGACCAAAATTACGTCTTCGACTGCTTGTGATGTTCATACCCCTGAATTCAGCAGGCCCCCGCTACCACGGTTGGATGTCGAATCGCCCATAAATCATGCATACCAATGTGTGATTTTGTCTAGCCCGTTGAGACACCGCAGGGCTCGGCACTTTCCAAACGTGAACATTTTTTGCGCGGCATTGGCTGCGCATTGGTAATTATTTTTGAGGTATACAAGTGGAATTGTTAACCGGCGGTGAAATGATCGTACGCGCACTCGAAGACGAAGGAGTCGAATTTATTTTCGGTTATCCTGGCGGTGCAGTACTTCATATCTATGATGCTATTTTTAACCATAGCAAAATCCCCCATATTTTAGTACGTCATGAACAAGCTGCGACTCACGCGGCAGATGGTTATGCACGTGCCACAGGTAACCCTGGTGTTTGTCTTGTGACATCTGGTCCAGGTGCAACCAATGCTATTACAGGTATCGCAACAGCTTACATGGACTCTATTCCTTTGGTTGTATTGTCTGGTCAGGTGATGAGTCATCTTATCGGCGATGATGCCTTCCAAGAAACGGATATGCTCGGTATTTCTCGTCCTATTGTGAAGCACAGCTTCCAAGTCAAGCGAACGCAAGATATCCCTGAAATTATTAAGAAAGCTTTTTATATTGCTACGACGGGTCGTCCAGGTCCTGTCGTCATTGATATACCTAAGGATTTAACCAATCCTGTGGACAAATACGAATATAACTATCCTAGCGAAGTGCGTATGCGTTCATACCAGCCTGTGATGAAGGGCCACAGTGGCCAAATTCGCAAGGCAGTTAAATTATTGTTAGAAGCTCGTCGCCCTGTTATTTACACCGGTGGTGGTGTGGTTCAAGGTGGTGGCTCTGAGCTGTTGATTGAGCTTGCTCAATTGTTAAATTATCCAGTGACAAACACCTTGATGGGTCTTGGTGCCTACCCTGGCGAAGATCGTCAATTTTTAGGTATGCTTGGTATGCATGGCTTCTATGAAGCTAACAATGCCATGCACCACTCTGATTTGATTTTGGCCATTGGCGCACGTTTCGATGACCGTGTAACCAACACGATTTCAAAGTTCTGTCCTGATGCGACCATTGTGCATGTTGATGTTGACCCTGCATCGATTTCTAAGACAGTGCGCGCCGATGTTCCAATCGTAGGGCCTGTCGATGCAGTACTTTCTGAAATGTTACAACAAGTTAAAGATGCATTGGCGAGCGGTGAACATACTATTGATCAAGAAGCCATTGCTGCCTGGTGGGAGCGAATTGATGCTTGGCGTGCTGAACAAGGTCTTTGGCATGCTCCTCGCTATAAAGATGATTCTGGACTGATTAAACCTCAGGAAGTGATCGAAGAATTGTGGCGTCTAACTAAAGGCGAAGCTTTTATCACCTCTGACGTTGGCCAACACCAGATGTATGCTGCGCAATACTATCGCTTTAACAAACCACGTCGTTGGATTAACTCAGGTGGTT
Organism: Pseudomonadales bacterium; assembly: GCA_023255355.1. Lineage (GTDB taxonomy): Bacteria > Pseudomonadota > Gammaproteobacteria > Pseudomonadales > JAHEIH01 > JAHEIH01. The sequence continues at coordinate 1,671 of JALRIU010000130.1, forward strand.
TAGGCACCATGGGCTTTGGATTACCCGCAGCTATGGGTATTAAGCTCAAGTATCCTGATGAACATGTTGTCTGTGTAACAGGTGAAGGCAGTATTCAAATGAATATTCAGGAGCTTTCTACTTGCACTCAATACAATGCGCCTGTGAAGATTTTGAACCTTCATAATGGTTACTTGGGAATGGTGAAGCAGTGGCAGGATATGCAATACGGTGGTCGCTACTCTGAAAGTACCTATGAGAAATCATTGCCTGATTTCGTGAAGCTGGCTGAGGCTTATGGTCATGCTGGTATCCGTATAACCAAACCAGAGGAATTGCGTTCTAAGTTGGAAGAAGCTTTTGCGATTAACGATCGCGTAGTATTTATCGATTGTCATATCGATCCACATGAACACGTCTATCCTATGCAAATTGCGCCTAATGGCTCAATGCGCGATATGTGGTTAAGCAAAACGGAGAGAACCTAATTATGCGCCATATTATTTCTCTTTTAATGGAAAACGAGCCAGGCGCATTGTCGCGTGTGGTAGGTTTGTTTTCACAACGTGGTTATAACATTGAATCGCTTAACGTCGCGCCGACTGATGACGCAACGATGTCGCGCCTTACTCTGGTGACCTTGGGTGACGATCGTGTTATTGAGCAAATAACTAAGCAACTCAACAAATTAGTTGACGTCATTAAGTTAGTTGATTTGACTGAAGGCGCTCATATTGAGCGTGAGATGATGTTGATCAAGATTCGTGTGCTAGGTGCTCAGCGCGCAGAGTTGAAACGTTGCTCTGATATTTTCCGTGCTCAGATCGTTGATGTCACTAGCAGTACCTATACGGTGCAAATGGTAGGTACTAGCGATAAGCTTGATTCGTTTATCGAAGCGATCGGCGATGTGCCTATTTTAGAAGTGGTTCGTACCGGTGTGTCTGGTATAGCACGTGGTGAAAAAACCTTAAGTTTGTAAGGTTTATAACCTTGTCGATCAAGGCCTAGTTGTTTACAACTGGGCCTTTTTTTTGATTTTTTGCCGTCTTGTAGTTCAAGCTATTTGAGCATTTGAATGATAAAATCTTAACGTAAAAATATTAAGGAGTATGCTGTGAAACTTGTGTCTTGGAACGTCAATGGTATTCGTGCGGTGATGGGTAAGGAGTTTGCAGAGTCATTAGCCTTGATGCAGCCAGATGTGTTGTGTCTGCAAGAGACAAAAGCGCAAGATGATCAGGTCATAGAAGCATTAGAGTCGATCAGTGGATACCATATCTATAGTAATTCTGCGGTTAAAAAGGGTTATTCTGGAACAGCTATTTTAAGCCGTGAAAAGCCATTAGCTGTAGAAGCGGATATGGGAATAGAGGAACATGACCAGGAAGGTCGTGTGCTTTGTGCTGAATATCCTGATTTTTATCTTGTTACTGTTTATACCCCTAACTCAGCAAATGAGTTAAAGCGTTTGCCTTATCGACAACAATGGGATGTCGATTTTTTAAATTACATAAAGCAGTTAGAAAAAACTAAACCTGTTGTCGTATGTGGTGACCTCAACGTAGCTCATCGTGAGATTGATATTGCTCGCCCTAAATCGAATTACAACAAAAGCCCTGGATATACACAGGCTGAAATCGATGGTTTAGATAATATGGTTAAAGCAGGGTTTGTTGATTCATTCCGCTATCAACATCCTGATGAGGTGAAATACAGTTGGTGGAGTTATAGGGCCGGAGCACGCGCTAAAAATATTGGTTGGAGAATCGATTATTTTATGACATCCGAGGCCTTGGTGGGCTGCTACGACAAAACTGAAATTTACAACGAGATCTTGGGTTCTGATCATTGTCCAGTGTCATTAACTTTGAAGTAAGTTAATACTTAAAAATGGTAGGCGATCAGCAGTTGCGGCGCTGACTCGTCTATCAGCGGGTTCCCGAGTTTGTTTTGCCAGTATTGATACTCGATTCCCACAAAAACTTTATCTTCGGGAAGTCCTATCATTGGTCCAAAATCCATTCGAATTTGGGGTTGAATAAATAGCCAAGATGAGCGCTCTTTGCTACCAAAATTTGATATCTGTTTGCTACCTTTGACCCATTCTGCGAAGCCTTCAATACTCCATTTACTGGCGCCAATCATGAATGGATATCGCCAAACAAAATTCACTTGATATGAGTTTTCTTCATCCAATGTCGTAAAATGTTTAGCCGCTAAATTGCCGCCAGATATATGTTGATAACCAGCAATTCGAACATTGGCAAAGGTAAATCCAGGTAAGTTAAGATCTAATTGTATACCCGGCATAAACCAAACGCTGTCTACTTCCGGGGCATGTTTTAGTCCTGCAACTAAGCGAATATCTTTGATCATGCCAAATTTAAGATCTCTTTTGGCAAGTGTAGAAAGACTATAATTAGCCCAAAATTTACTGACAAGCTCAGTATTTTCGCCGGGCTTATTATCATAGTTGTAACTGGCGCGATCAATAAAGAAAAACGTGCCCCAGCCATCGCCACCAGCCGTTCCTGTTAACGTGATAACTGAGGTTTTGACGGTATCGTCGTTACTTGGAAATTGAATATCGCCACGAAGCCATTGTATTTCTGTGCTACTCCATCCATAGGTGTTTGAGGTTAAACCTAAACCAATAGATAGCCCTAAAATTACAAAAACACCCTTTAGAAAAGTCATGGTCATCGCAGAATTTATAAAAATTTCTAATCATTATAGACACTTATTGAAATAAAAAACTACGATCGCATTAAGTTTTTATTTATAAGTTATTTAGTGTTTTCGGTAGATGTTATGGTTTCAAACCATTAGGATATTTAAATCATTAATGTTAGTGCCATATGGAGCAAATATGTTTAAAGGAATTGTCATCAATAAAAGTGAAGACGGTGTTCAATCAGTTGCTGTAGAGCAAATTGATGAAGCACAATTACCAGAAGGTGAAGTTACAGTTGATGTTGAATTCTCAACGATTAACTTCAAAGATGGTCTGGCGATTACTGGCAGTTCTCCTGTTGTTCGCAAGTTCCCTATGGTGCCTGGTATCGATTTAGCTGGCGTTGTCAGTGAGTCAACCTGCGATGAATTTAAAATTGGTGATCGTGTTTTGTTAAACGGCTGGGGGGTCGGCGAGGGACACTGGGGTGGACTTGCCCAAAAAGCATGCCTAAATGCTGCCACACTCATCCCATTGCCTACTCAATTTACTTCTCGTCAAGCTATGGCGATCGGTACTGCGGGATATACGGCTGCACTGTGTGTGGATGCGTTGGTTAATCATGGTGTAACGCCAGAACAAGGAGAAGTTTTAGTCACCGGAGCTACTGGTGGAGTGGGTAGTTTTGCAGTGACCTTGCTTGCCAAAGCCGGCTTTAATGTTGTTGCTTGTACAGGTAAGGCTTCTGAAGAAGACTACCTTAAGGAATTAGGTGCCACATCAATAATTTTACGTGAAGAATTATCTGAAAAAGGTAAGCCATTGCAACGTGAACGCTGGGCAGGTGTTGTTGATTCTGTTGGCAGTTACACCTTAGTAAATGCGTGTGCTCAAACAAAATACCGCGGTGCTGTTGCTGCTTGTGGTCTTGCTCAGGGTGCTGATTTTCCTGCCACAGTCATGCCTTTTATTTTGCGTGGTGTTGCGTTGTTAGGCGTAGATAGTGTGATGGCACCTAAAGCTCCAAGATTATCAGCTTGGGATCGTTTGGCGAAAGATTTGGATCCTGCAAAACTTGATCTTATTGCCAAGGAAGTAACCTTAGCTGAAGCGGTTAACGTCGCTACAGATATTTTGAAAGGTGCTGTCCGTGGCAGAGTGGTGGTAAACGTTAATCGCTAAATTCAAAAAACGGAGCTGAACAAGCAGCTCCGGTTTACTCATTCTGTTCTAAAGCTACTCAACTCTTTCTAAAATAATCGCAGGAGCCATACCTCCGGCGGTGCACATCGTGACTAAACCGTATTTTAGTTTACGTCTTTCAAGTTCATCTATCATGGTTCCAATCAAAATTGAACCTGTAGCGCCTATAGGATGGCCTAAGGCCATTGCGCCGCCATTGACGTTAATCTTTTCTCGATCAATACCTAAATGGCGTATATATCGTTCAACCAACACAGCAAAGGCTTCGTTGACTTCGAATAGGTCGATGTCATTGAGTGCTAACCCCGCTTTTTCTAGGACCTTAGTTGTAGCTGCAGTGGGCGCATTAAGCATCAAAGTAGGGCAGTCTCCGGCATTTGCCATAGCGACGACCCGGGCGCGAGGTTTAAGCTTATGTATACTTACATAGGACTCACTGGCGAGTAATATTGCTGCTGCACCATCTGCTACACCGGATGAGTTGCCGGCATGGTGAACGTGGTTTATTTCGATTGTGTAGCGTGCATTGAGTAATTGTCTGTAAGTCAGACTTTCCTCATTTAAAGGGTAATCGGCAAGCACAGCAAACGCTGGTTTTAAGCTCTCTAGTGCTTCTATAGTTGTCGTTGGCCTAGGGCACTCATCCTTGGCGAGAGCCAAGCTTTCGTCGTCGTTATAGACTGGAATGATACTTGTATCAAAATAACCATTTTGAATGGCGATGGCGGCCCTACTTTGGCTCTCCAGCGCAAGGCTATCTAATGCTTGACGATCTATCCCTTCGAGTGTTGCGATCGCGTCTGCACAAATACCCTGTTGGGTTTGAGGATGAACCTAACGCAGATGTTCGTTGCCGCTATCCATCAATAATGGCAAATCATTATCCACGCCATAACTGGACATCATTTCGCAACCACCAGCAACAATAAGATCCTCCATACCTGACAGAATAGACGCTGCAGCTAGGTTGACACTTGTAATGCCTGAGCCACAAAAACGATCAAGTGTCATACCGCCGCATGCAACATTGTATCCAGCATCAAGTGCGCTCATTCGCCCAAGATCACCACCGTGACGCCCTTTTTGGCAGCTTGTTCCCCAAATCACATCATCAATATCAGCGGTATTTAAATCATTTCGTTTGGCTAGCGCACTTAATACAGCTGCACCTAGGCGCTGTGGATGAATACTGGTAAGAGAGCCTTTTCCT
>JALRIU010000133.1 GCA_023255355.1 Pseudomonadales bacterium
CAAAGTCGCCATGGTTCGCAATGGCTCGATGCGCTTTGAAATCTTTGAAAAAGCAGGTGCAGCTCCCCTACCTGAAGAACGTCGCATGCCGATTACGGATCTACAAACCTGTGGCAATAAACATGTGGCTTTTCAAGTTGAAGATATCGATGTGATGTTAGAGCACTTTACAAATAATGGTGTCGATATTGCTTTTGTTGTAAAGGAAGCTTTTGGCCGGGGCTGTTTTATCCGAGACTGCGCAGGCAATCTGATCGAGTTTGTCGAAGAGCCCAACCCATGATCCGCTGGTCAACTGCTGCAAAAAACGTACTGGAAGATTACCTTGCCCGCGAAAAGCAAGAATCCGAACTAATGAAAAGCCTCCCCGTATCTGAGGGCATGCAAATGCGCGATCAATGGCTTTTACAAGTTGGTGAAGATGTCGGTGCTTTTTTACACACACTGGTATTGAGCAAACCCAATGCGACGATTTTAGAACTGGGCACGAGCTATGGCTATTCAACATTGTTTTTAGCCCACGCTGCAAAGCAGTCTAATAGCAAAATAATTTCTATCGAACTTAACGCAAATAAACAACAATATGCTCAGCAAGAACTAGCCAAAGCGGAGGTTGCCGAGGTAGTTGATTTTCGCTGTGGGGACGTCTTAGAAACTCTTGCCAATCTAGATATGCAGGTTGATATCGTGCTAATCGACATTTGGAAAGAGCTCTATCAACCCTGCCTTGCATCAGTCCTGCCCTATCTCAATAAAGCTGCCGTAGTCATCGCTGACAATATGGTATTCCCACCTCATCATAAAGATGATGTTGATAGATACAGGCATTATCTTTACGACCTGCCTCAACTAAAATCGTCAACGCTACTTGAGATAGGCAGCGGTATAGAAGTCAGCGTTTTTAATTGAAATGACAAATAGAAAGGGCGCTAATTTTGTAAAATTTACAAAACAGCGCCCCAATAAGATTAAAGCGAACTAGCTCTTTTATGACTAGAGAGGTGAACGGCCTTTAGACGCTGCGATGCGCATACGAAGTGCATTCAGCTTAATAAATCCAGCGGCATCTTTCTGATCATAAGCGCCGGCATCATCTTCGAACGTTGCAATGCTTGCGTCAAATAACGAGTCATCAGACTTACGACCAACAACAACCACGTTACCTTTATAAAGTTTTACTCGAACGGTGCCATTAACCACTTCTTGAGACTCATCAATCATGGTTTGCATCATCTTACGCTCTGGGCTCCACCAGTAGCCGTTGTAAATCATTTCGGCATACTTAGGCATGATGCTATCTTTGAGGTGCGCCACTTCACGGTCGAGAGTGATCGATTCAATCGCACGGTGGGCACGCATCATAATTGTACCTCCTGGTGTTTCGTAGCAACCACGTGACTTCATACCCACATAGCGGTTTTCTACAATATCCAAACGGCCAATACCGTTGTCACCACCAAGTTTGTTTAAGGTCGCCAAAACAGTTGCTGGTGACATTTCTTCACCATCAATAGCTACGATATCGCCTTTACGATAGGTAAGTTCGATGTAGGTTGGAGTATCCGGTGCAGCCTCTGGGCTAACGCTCCAGCGCCACATATCCTCTTCGGCTTCAGCGTAGGGATCTTCCAAAATGCCACCTTCGTAGCTAATGTGAAGCAAGTTAGCATCCATAGAGTAAGGTGACTTTTTCTTTTTGTTTGAAAAGTCGACAGGGATATTACGGTCTTCGCAATACTGCATTAAGGTCTCACGCGAGGTAAGATCCCACTCGCGCCATGGCGCAACAACATGAACGCCTGGCTTGAGTGCATAGGCACCCAATTCAAAACGTACCTGGTCATTACCCTTACCGGTTGCACCGTGTGAAATAGCATCAGCACCGGTTTCATTAGCGATTTCGATTAAACGCTTAGCAATTAAAGGACGTGCAATAGAGGTGCCTAGTAGGTATTCACCCTCATAGATTGCATTGGCGCGGAACATTGGGAAAACGAAGTCGCGTACAAATTCTTCACGTAAATCGTCAATGTAGATTTCTTTAACGCCAAGCGCTTGGGCTTTAGCGCGGGCAGGTTCAACTTCTTCACCCTGACCGATGTCAGCGGTAAAAGTTACCACTTCACATTGATAGGTATCTTGCAACCATCTAACGATAACCGATGTATCCAGACCACCTGAGTACGCCAGTACGACTTTTTTAATATCCGCCATTTCCCTCGATCTCCAATAGCACGGGGCCACCGAAATAGTTACCCCCAAAATAGGGGGCGCATAATACAGTAATTGGGCAGGAATTTCAGCACATTTATCGAATGAAAACTAAGGACTCGCGTTAGTTGGTATGGATTCAGCTTGAGTTGTAATAGCATTGAAAAGTCTGTCGCGGATGCTCGTATCTAGGACCTTATCAAGCCTTACAGTCACACGACGATTTAGGGCCCGATTAGCGGCACTATTATTTGCCGCTAGTGGATAGTGGTCACCGTGGTAACGCAAGGCAACAATATTGGGATTAACACCCTGTTGAATTAGATACAACGCGACTTGCTCGGCTCTGCGACGAGAAAGTTCAAGGTTATCCAAGCGATGACCAACATCGTCGGTATAACCATCGACATAAATTGCATTAACCTCTTTATCAGCTTGAACGTAACGTGCTATTTCTTTGAGTGCGCGTCGATCTGCTTCGGTTAACCCATCTTGGCCAAGAGAAAACTGGATTTTGCTATGCGATATTTGCTCGAAGTTCTTGGGTAACAAGCCAGCCATACAACCCTGAAAATTTTGATAAGCCTCTCTAAATTTTACGGGTGAAATTGCCACACTATCATTTTGTGCGCGTCCCTTATAGCGACTAAACTCAACACTCATACCAAATAGCAGGCCTCGCATCATTTTCTCAGACAGGTCTTGCTCGAACTTCAGTTGGCGAACATCAGTGCTTTCAAACACCCGCAAAACATCACCTTGCAGTTGGCTATTCCAAACTGGAGGTATCAACGATAAGGCTACATTTTTATCTATCGGCAGCTGACTGTCCGCAGACAGTGCAAACCGCAGTTCATCACCTGCATCTTGATAAAACTCGGCCACCCCCATTGATGGTATGTATTGACGTAAACTGCATTGAAAGGGCGAACTTGAAACCTGCCAGTCTGCATGAGCGATATCTGCCTCGTAATGCAGTCCATGGACCTTACTCGCCAACAAACAAACAACAATTATGTAGAATAGCTTTCTCATTTCACCAACTTAAAAAGTGCATTTGATCGATATATCGGCAAGAGAATATTTTTCTAAAGACTGCCGCTTCGGTCTGTCATGCTTGCGCTGATTGCTGTAGCATTCACACTATATAAAATTGATGGAGAACGTTATGCAGCGCGTGGAAATCCTACGCCCCGACGACTGGCACATCCACCTTCGCGATGGTGCTTATCTAGCCTCAACTTGCCGAGATGCTGCGCGCTATTTTGGCAGGGCAATCATCATGCCCAATTTGACTCCTCCTGTGCAGAATCTTGAGCAGGCGTTGCAATACAAACAACGCATTACTGAGGCGATGCAAGACGCTACACGCAAATTTGATCCTCTTATGGTGCTGTATTTAACAGACAATACCTCGCCACAAGACATTGCCACTGCAGCAGCCCACCCAGCTGTGCAAGCTGCCAAGCTTTACCCAGCAGGAGCAACCACCAATTCTGATTCAGGTGTAACAAGCCTAGAAAAAATTAAAGCCACGCTAGCGGCGATGGAAGAACATGGCCTTCCCCTACTTGTCCACGGTGAAGTCACCCATGCCGAGGTTGATATATTCGATCGTGAAAAGGCATTCATTGATCAACAACTTACATGGATCTTGAATAATTTCCCCAAGATTAGGCTCGTTTTAGAGCACATCACTACCGCAGATGCAGCGCAATTTGTCATGGCGCAGGGTGACAATGTCGCGGCGACTATTACTGCGCATCACCTTTTGTATAACCGCAACCATATGCTGGCCGGTGGCATTCGCCCCCACTTCTATTGCCTACCGATTTTGAAACGCAATACTCACCAGCAAGGGCTCATTGCCGCTGCCACAAGTGGCAACAAAAAATTCTTTTTAGGCACTGATTCAGCCCCCCATGCAACCCACCGTAAAGAAATATCTTGTGGATGCGCCGGCTGCTATACCGCATATGCTGCCATTGAGCTTTATGCCGAAGCATTTGAGCGGGAAAATGCCCTAGATAAATTACAGGGTTTTGCCAGTGAGTTCGGACCAGATTTTTATGGTCTACCACGTAACCAAGATACGATTATTCTAGAGCGTCAAAGTTGGACCGCCCCTGAAAGTATTGATTTTGGTGGCGATCATCTAACCCCTCTTCGTGCCGGTGAAAATATTCATTGGCGTGTTATCGCTTAAGCTAAGGAGCGTCAGTGGACGAGGCATTCTTAAATCCAGAAACATTTGATAAATCGCCCTTAGCCTTACGCTTTAGAGGTTTTCTACCGGTTGTCGTCGACATGGAGACCGGTGGTTTTAACTCTGAGACCGATGGCATCCTCGAAATAGCCGCCACTATTATCGATATGGATGAAGACGGCAACTTAATACTTGGCCCTACCTATGACTATCAAGTCGAACCTTTTCAAGGCGCCAATCTTGAACGCTCAGCGCTGGAATTTACCGGCATTGATCCCGACGACCCTAATAGACAGGCTGAAGAAGAGGAAGAGGTTTTAAAACAACTCTTTAACCATGTGAGACACGCCATCAAAGAACACGGTTGTTCACGCGCCGTATTGGTCGGTCACAACGCGCATTTCGACCATGGTTTCTTGCGTGCTGCCGTGGAACGTCAGGGCATCAAGCGCGACCCCTTCCATCCTTTTTCGTGTTTTGACACGGCAACACTTTCAGGCCTTACCCTTGGACACACCGTTCTTGCAAAATCGTGCAAATTGGCAGGGATTGAATTTAGTAATAGCCAAGCACATTCGGCAAAATACGATACCATCAAAACAGCTGAATTATTCTGCTGGATAGTAAACCGTTGGAAAGATTTAGGCGGATGGGATAGCGAACGCCACCTGCCAAATTTGGATTGATTAATCACATAAAGGTATAGGTATGCGACATTCAGTGTTAGGGCTACTTCTTTTAATGACATTGGATACTTCGCAGGCCGATGTCATCTACGCAGGTAAATTAATCGATGGCATCAATGACGGCGTTAGAGAAAATGTCTCGATAACGATTGATGGTAATACCATCACCGCCATTCAAGATGGCTTTATAACGACCGATCAAACCATCATCGACTTAAGGGATAAAACCCTTCTGCCGGGCCTTATCGATATGCATGTTCATCTCGATGGCGAATATGACCCAAAATCCTTTTTAGGCCGCTTTACCAACAACGAAGCCGATTATGCGCTAACCGCCGCGCATTTTGCTAGAAAGACCTTACTCGCCGGGTTTACTACCGTTAGAAACCCTGGAGATAATTTCAACTCTACTATTGCCCTGCGCAATGCTATCAATAGCGGCAAGGCTGTTGGCCCTAGGATTTATTCAGCAGGTAAGTCACTTGCCACTACTGGCGGTCACGCAGACCCAACCAATGGCTTTCGTCACGATTTAATGGGCAATCCAGGCCCCGAATCTGGTGTTATAAACGGACCAGATGATGCCTGGGAAGCCATTCGCCAGCATTACAAGGACGGTGCTGACTTTATTAAATTGACCGTCACTGGCGGAGTATTGAGTGTCGCTAAAAGCGGTGACAATCCACAATTTACTAATCAAGAACTGGCTGCCGTCGTCGCCGCAGCAAAGGATTATAATTTTCATGTCGCGGTCCATGCCCACGGTGCTGAAGGCATGAAAAGAGCCATTAAAGCAGGTATTACAACCGTTGAACACGGCACCTATATGGACAAAGAGGCCATGCAATTGATGAAGGTAAAAGGCAGCTACTTGGTCCCAACCATTACTGCTGGCAAGTGGGTTGCCGATAAAGCCCAAGTTGACGGTTACTATCCTGCCCTAGTAAGACCCAAAGCAGCCGCGATTGGGCCGCAAATCCAAGACACTTTCGCTGCTGCCTACAAGGCTGGCGTGAATATTGTTTTTGGTACCGATGCCGGCGTCTTTCCACACGGTTTAAATGCTCGAGAGTTTAGCTATATGGTCGAGGCCGGCATGCCAGCTATGGCTGCCATTAAGTCAGCAACGACGACCGCTGCAGCCCTCCTAAAAAACGACAAAATTGGTAGTATAAAACCAGGTCAGTTAGCCGACCTAATTGCTGTCGAAGACAATCCATTAAACAATATAAGTACGCTTGAAAATGTGTCGTTTGTTATGAAAGATGGCATCGTTTATAAACACTAAGGAACCCTCATGAAACCAGCTGATATCGCCGCAAAGCGCTATGCCACAAAATTGTTTGACCCCACTAAAAAGATAAGCGACGAAGATTTTGCACAAATTCTAGCTGTTCTCAGATTGAGCCCATCTAGCGTCAATAGCCAACCTTGGCATTTTGTTATCACCAACAATGATGATGGCAAATCACGTATCGCTAAAAGCTGCCATGGCCCCTATGAATACAACAAACCAAAAGTATTAGATGCTTCGCATTGCCTGATTTGTTGCATTAGAACAGATATCGACAATGACTATTTAGAAAAGCTTGCTGATCAAGAAGAACGGGATGGTCGCTACGTTGATGCTGCTGCCAGAGAAAAGTACCGTGAATTGCGTACCATGTATGTTGGCATGCGCAAGCAACTTAACGACATTCCAATTTGGGCGACCCACCAATTATTTTTAAATATGGGCGCCACATTGTTTGCCGCCGGACAAATGGGTATGGATGCGGTGCCCATGGAAGGTATCGACACCGCCATATTAGATGAAGAATTCAATTTACCCGCGCGCGGCTATAAAGCCATCGCAGCAATTTCGTTTGGCTACGCCTCTGCTGATGACTTTAATGCCAAACTGCCAAAATCTAGACTACCTGAAGAAGACATCATCGAATTTGTATAACAAATAAAAAAGCGGCATGGAGCCGCTTTTTTATATGAAATGCAGTAATTTATAAACGTTTATACAAATTGCCTAATCTAAATAACGATGTTATTTGCGGCGGGTCAAGCTTACTCGCTAACCGCTGAATCGATAAGCTCTTGTAACTCACCTGATTCATGCATTTCTGTAATAATGTCACAGCCACCAACAAGCTCACCTTGTACCCAGAGTTGTGGGAAGGTTGGCCAGTTAGCAAATTTTGGCAATTCTGAACGAATATCAGGGTTAGCCAAAATATCAACATAAGCAAAGCGTTTACCACAGGCCATTAAAGCCTGAGAAGCACGTTGTGAAAATCCACACTGAGGCTGATTTGGTGATCCTTTCATATAAATGAGGACTGGATTACTCTCAATTTGCTGTTTGATTGCTTCGATGGTTTCCATAATATTCCGACCTAGTTGTAACATGGGGTGCTAATGATAACTCTTCCCCAATAAAATTTCGCTCGTTTCTTAAAAAATATTCTTTACGTTAATTGTTACCTTTCCCTTATCATTGGTTCACTTTTGCATTTTTCAACTATATACTTGCTTTTTTTGGGCAGCACCGGCTGCCTTTTTGCGTTTTTAGTCCGCTTGTAAAAAATATTGAGAGAAATTATGTCTTCATTAATGCCTACCTATGGCAGACTGCCCGTGACTTTTGTCAAAGGCGAAGGCTGCTATTTATTTGATGACCAAGGCAAACGCTATTTAGATGCGCTCAGCGGTATTGCTGTCTGCAGTCTTGGGCATGCCCATCCAGCGGTCACCGAGGCTATTACACACCAAGCCAATCTTTTACATACGTCGAATCTTTTTAATATCGAACGACAAGAAGCCGCTGGCGATGCTCTGTGCAAAGCTTCGGGTATGGATGCGGTATTCTTTTCAAACTCTGGCGCCGAAGCTAATGAAGCAGCTATTAAACTTGCTCGCTCTTTTGGCAACAAGAAAGGCTTTCAAATCCCAACAATCATAGTTATGGAAAATGCCTTCCATGGTCGTACCATGGCAACATTGACTGCTTCGGGTAATCGTAAAATTCAAGCTGGCTTTGAACCCTTAGTTCGTGGCTTCACACGTGCGCCATATGGAGACATCGACGCGCTACACAAGATTGCCAAAAACAACCCTGAAATCGTCGCGGTCATGATCGAACCCGTTCAAGGTGAAGGTGGTGTGAATATTTTACCTAAAGGTAAATTAGAAGAAATTCGCGCTGTTTGTGACCAGTATGGTTGGTTGATGATTCTTGACGAAGTACAGACTGGTAATGGCCGTACGGGAAAATACTTTGCATATCAGCATTCGAACATCATGCCTGATGTAGTTACCACAGCTAAAGGCTTGGGCAATGGAGTACCTATTGGTGCATGTCTTGCTCGTGGCCACGCGGCGAAGATTTTTGGTCCTGGCAATCATGGTTCTACCTTTGGTGGTAACCCATTAGTGTGTGCTGTCGCCAAAGCTGTGATCGATACGATTGAAAACGAAAACCTCGGCGCCAATGCAGTTGCCATGGGCGAACTTATCAACCAAGGCATGAAAGATGCACTCGCCGGCTGCCCCGGCGTTGTGGAAGTTCGCAACAGCGGCTTGATGATAGGTATCGAGTTAAAGTATGACTGTGGCGGTTTGGTTAAACACGCTCTCGATGCCGGCCTTATTATAAACGTGACTGCAGGCAATGTTGTCCGTTTACTACCACCGATGATTATTAATAGTAGTGAAGCTCAAGAATTGATCGATCTTCTTGCGCCACTAATCTTAGCATTTTGCAAAGAGCAACAAGCTAAGTAGCAAGGAAAAATATTATGGCGGTCCGTCACTTTTTAACATTACTCGATTTTACTCCTGAGGAACTTCAACAGGTGATTGAGCGAGCCATTGAATTAAAAAGAATGCAGAAGGCACGCGTCCCACACGTTAAGTTTCCCAATTACGTATTAGGCATGATATTTGAAAAAGCCTCAACCCGAACACGTGTTTCTTTTGAGGCAGGTTTTGCTCACTTTGGTGGTCACGCAATGTTTTTATCGCCGCGTGATACACAGCTGGGTCGTGGTGAACCCATCGCAGATTCCGCCAAAGTCATTTCATCGATGGTAGATATCGTTATGATACGTACCTTTGGTCATGACCTAATTGAAGAGTTTGCCAAACACTCATCTGTGCCAGTGATTAATGCGCTAACTGACAAAACACACCCCTGCCAACTACTCGCCGACATGCAAACCTACATTGAGCATCGGGGTTCGATAAAAGGCAAACGCGTTAGCTGGGTTGGCGATGGCAATAATATGTGCCATTCCTATATTAATGCTGCCAGCCAATTTGATTTTGAGTTAATGATTGCTTGTCCTGAAGGCTACTTACCCGATGCCGAATTAATTGCTGCCAATTCCGATCGAGTCACGCTGGTCAATGACCCTATTGCTGCAGTTAGACAAAGCGACTTAGTAGTTACCGACACTTGGGCATCAATGGGTCAAGAGGATGAAAAGAAAGCTCGCATAAAAGCCTTTGAAGGATACCAGGTCAATGACAAATTGATGTCCTACGCAAATCCTGACGCGCTCTTTATGCACTGCTTACCAGCCTATCGCGGTATGGAAATTGATGAAGACACCTTAAATGCGCCTTATTCGGTGGTATGGGACGAGGCAGAAAACCGCCTACACGTACAAAAAGCTCTCATGGAGTTTTTGCTCGAGCAATAAAACACAATATTTCCATTTTTCAAGAATGCCCAACCACTAAATATTGTGTTTTGGGCATTTTTTTTCGTATATAAAAAAATAATTTAAAAACTTTTTTTATTTATAATTTTTGAATATTAAGCCCCCAACTACGCTAACGTGTTAGTAACGACTAACAAGGCTATTTATCCACAGCTTTTACACCCAAACTCCACTTTGTTGTCCTATTGCAAATCGACCTAAATCGCATTATCTTGTATCCGTTGTCAGAAAAAACCCTATATATTGGGTTTTTCTAAAGTTAGGTAACAATCATAAAAAGATGCCGTAACGCACTGATAACAAAACAAAACAGACAAAAAAAGCCTTGAGCCGCCAATTAAAGGAACACATTATGTACGCAGAGACGGAATCAACAACCCCAACAGGGGTCGCCCCCCAAGCAGTAAGCACATCTCCTGAAGATGTATCTTTAACCGCACCTGGTCAAATGCGTGTTATTAAACGCAATGGCACCGTAGTGCCTTTTGACGAGAGCAAAATCGTTGTAGCTATGACCAAGGCTTTCTTGGCTGTAGAAGGCGGTACTGCTGCTGCATCAACCCGTGTGCATGACACTGTAAAAACATTGGCGAGCCAAGTATTTGCAATTTTCAAACGTCGCATGCCCTCTGGTGGTACTGTTCATATTGAAGAAATTCAAGACCAGGTTGAATTAGCATTAATGCGTGCTGGTGAACATAAAGTTGCACGTGATTATGTGATCTACCGCGAGTCACGTCGTCAGCAACGTATGACTCAGCAAGTGACCGACAATTTGCACCCAACGATCAACGTTGAATTACCAGATGGCAGCCGCGAACAACTCGATTTGGGCCGAATGGAAATTTTGGTTAGCGAAGCCTGCCGTGATTTAGAAAATGTCTCTGTTGAGCGTATCTTGAACGAAGCGCAAAAAAATCTTTACGATGGTATTACCCTTGAGGAAATCAATACATCGTTAGTGATTACAGCTCGTACCTTGGTTGAACAAGAGCCTAATTATACCTATGTAACTGCACGTTTGTTGGCGGACAAACTGCGTTCTGAGGCACTCAAATATTTAGGTGTTGCTGAGACAGCAACCCAGTCTGAAATGCAGATTTATTACCCACAGGCTTTCAAAAACTATATTCATAAAGGTATTGAACTTGAATTGTTAGCTGAAAAGCTAACAAGCTATGATCTGGATACACTTGGTGCTGCACTCAAGCACGAGCGTGATGACCAGTTTACATACCTTGGCTTCCAAACACTTTACGATCGCTACTTTATCCATACCAGCGAAGAAATTTGCATCGAACTTCCACAGGTATTCTTTATGCGTGTAGCTATGGGTCTTGCCATTGAAGAACCCAATCGCAACGAGCGTGCTATAGAATTTTATAATCTGTTGTCATCCTTTGATTACATGTGTTCAACACCTACATTGTTTAACGCAGGCACCAAGCGTCCGCAATTATCATCGTGCTACCTAACTACAGTACCTGATGATCTACACGGAATTTACGGTGCAATTCAAGATAACGCTATGCTTTCAAAATGGGCAGGTGGTCTAGGTAATGACTGGACACCAGTTCGCTCACTGGGTGCTTATATCAAAGGCACCAATGGCCGCTCGCAGGGCGTTGTACCTTTCTTAAAAGTTGCTAATGATACTGCAGTAGCAGTTAACCAAGGTGGCAAACGTAAAGGGGCGGTGTGCGCATATCTCGAAACTTGGCACATGGATATCGAAGAGTTTTTAGAGCTTCGTAAAAATACTGGTGACGACCGTCGTCGTACCCATGATATGAACACTGCTAACTGGATTCCAGATTTATTCATGAAGCGTGTTTTCCAGAATCAAGAATGGACCTTGATGTCACCGAGTGACGCTCCAGATCTACATGATTTGACAGGTAAAGCTTTTGAGGAACGCTATGAAGCTTACGAGCGCATGTGTGACAGCGGCGAGATCAAAGTATTTAAACGCATCAATGCAGCTGATTTGTGGCGCAAAATGTTGGGCATGCTATTTGAAACAGGCCACCCATGGATTACCTTTAAAGACAGCTGTAACTTACGCAGCCCACAACAACACGTAGGTGTGGTTCACTCGTCAAACTTGTGTACAGAAATCACACTTAACACAACAGCAGGTGATGAAATTGCGGTCTGTAACTTAGGTTCAGTCAACTTGGCTCAACACGTTGAAAATGGCGAGTTGGACTTGGTAAAACTTAAGAAAACGATTGATACAGCTGTACGTATGCTCGATAACGTTATCGACATTAACTACTATGCTGTTGAAGCGGCTCGCCAATCTAATATGCGTCACCGTCCTGTCGGCATGGGCCTTATGGGCTTCCAAGATGCGCTATACCGTATGGATATTGCCTACAGTAGTGCCGGCGCTGTTGAATTTGCAGACCGTTCGATGGAAGCCATTAGTTATTTCGCTATCAGTGCTTCTAGTGATTTAGCGGCAGAACGCGGCAAATACTCAACTTATGAAGGATCACTATGGAGCCAAGGTATACTTCCACTCGATTCAATTAAGTTATTGCGCGAAAACCGCGGAGCAGATTTCTTACAGGTTGATGAATCTGCAACTCTAGACTGGGATAGCCTACGCGCCAAAGTCAAAGCACAAGGCATGCGTAACTCTAACGTAATGGCAATTGCACCAACTGCAACCATCGCCAACATTACCGGCGTTTCACAGTCAATCGAGCCAACGTATCAAAACCTCTATGTTAAGTCGAACCTTTCCGGTGAGTTTACCGTAGTTAACCCACACCTTGTTCGCGATCTAAAAGAGCGCGGTCTATGGGATAACGTTATGGTTAACGACTTGAAATACTATGAAGGTAGCGTACAAGAAATTGATCGTATTCCACACGAGCTAAAACT
>JALRIU010000138.1 GCA_023255355.1 Pseudomonadales bacterium
GCAATGCGCACACCAAGGTGTTCGCCATAAAATTGATGAATGGCTTGGATATGTTGGATGATGATGTCAGCTCTAGTGGCTGCATCGGGTGCTGCAAGTAAATCACCGGTGTTTAAAAAATGATTTATTTGTGAAAAGAGCCAGGGCTTACCCTGTGCTGCACGGCCAATTAATAGACCTGCTGCGCCGGTATGCTTTAAAACGTTTAGGGCCTTTTGGGGGCTATCTATATCGCCATTGGCAAATACAGGGATTTGAATGCTTTCGACAACGCTAGCAATAGTGTCAAATTCCGCTGCGCCATTAAAACGATCGGCACGTGTTCTACCATGGATAGCAAGTGCCTTGATGCCTTTGTCTTCTGCAATACGGGCAATGGTGGTGGCATTGCGATTATCGGTATCCCAGCCGGTGCGGATTTTTAGCGTCACAGGTATATCGACACCGCTGGTCACTGCGTGGAGGATATCATTAACCAGTAATTCGTCTCGTAGTAGGGCAGAGCCAGCAGCTTTTTTGCAGACTTTCTTGGCCGGGCACCCCATATTGATATCAATAATATCAGCACCTAAGGCAGCATTGGCGATGGCTGCTTGGGCCATTTGCTGTGGTTCGCTGCCTGCAATTTGGACAGAGATTGGACCAGGCTCGTCACCGCGAGTTAAGCGCTGTTGGGATTTACGGGTATGCCACAAATCAATATCTGATGTCACCATTTCTGATACAGCAAGACCTGCCCCAAAATTGCGGCATAACTTTCGAAACGGCAGGTCTGTAATGCCTGCCATAGGTGCTAGTATTAGCGGCGACGATAACGTGTGCTGTCCGATGCTAATCATGTGTATCCAAAAATAATAAAACCCAAGTGCTACTTGATCTGGCGCTTGGTTCGGCTCTCTAATGAAGGCGCGTATTCTAAACGTTTGAACGCGCTGTTAAAAGGAAAATTGATCAAAAAAAGAACAATTTTATGGTTGACAGCAAAGACTCGTACTGTAATCAATAACTTGTAGGTTTGAGATGTTTAGTAATAAGTTAAATTGCACGCTTTGTTTGCTTGGAATGTTGGAATATTGCCATTGTATTTGGTCGGTTTTGACTAGTTTTTGGTGTTTTGATCCATCGATAGATATCAAGTTGACGAGTAAGTCGGGTGTTTTTTGTTCAGTGGGGCCGTGATTTTCAATTCTGCCGTCGATACGGAGCATGTGATTTTGTTGTTCATTTCTAGCAATGACGTGAGTAAGTTTCAGATCATTTAAATCAATGACGTTTGGGCTGGGCACAGCAAGCCATTGTTCTGCTAAGTTAAATAGTTTTGTAATGCCAGGAACATAATGTGCGCTGCGGCCGGGAAAGTGCCATGAATATTGCAAGAGCAAACCTAGTATGCCCAAAAAAATAATGCTGATTAACCAACTGGTTTGAGAGCGATGTTGGGGCGAAGCTAGATTGGCATTAAGCTCAGTGAGTTGGGGGTCGTTTGCATCATATTCTGTCACTAACCAATAGTCACTTGCCTGAAAAGGATGTTTGCATTTGCTGCAGCGGACCCTGCCTTTAGCTGTTTCAAGTTGGCTATGCGCCACCTTAAAGGCAGTTTGGCAGTTAGGGCAGCGCGTAATGCCGTGCATGATTTAGCGTTTGCGGCCAGTTATGCAGGTCCATTCTTCCATAAAGGTAGGTTCATCTAAGTCAAACCACTCGCTATAGTGAGCAATGATATCATTGGCCTGAGTATCAAGGATGCCCGATAATGCAAGAAGTCCGCCGGGCTTACAGAGCGCGGCGATACCATGGCCAAGTTCAATTAATGGGCCTGCAAGTATATTAGCGACGACAATGTCTGCCTGTATGGGTTGTTTCGGTTCACCTAAAATGAGTTCGAACTGATCTTCGCTAATGTTATTTCTTATGGCGTTGTCGCGACTGGCCAATAGTGCTTGCGGGTCAATATCATTGCCGTAAGCATGATTTGCCCCTAAAAGCAGGGCGGCTATGGCCAAAATACCAGACCCGCAACCGTAGTCCATGACGCTTTTGCCAGCTAGGTCTTGTCCGTCTAGCCAGCGCATGCACATCGCAGTGGTGGGGTGAGTGCCTGTTCCAAAAGCTAGTCCAGGATCGAGTAGTAGGTTTACTGCATTAGGTTCTGGTGGTTCACACCAGCTTGGACAGATCCATAATCGATCACCAAACTGCATTGGGTGGTAGTCGTCCATCCACGCTCGAACCCAGTCTTTATCCTCTAGGATTTCAAATTTAAAATCGTGTTCCGCACCGAGCTCAATCGCAAGTATGTTTTTCGCGTGCACAATATCGGTATCGGCATTGAATAGACCAACAACTGTTGTATCTTGCCACAGTGGCGTAGTGCCTAATGGGGGTTCTAAAATTGGCTGGTCACCGCTATCAAGTAGTGAAACAGCTGCAGCTCCAGCGGCAAGCAGGGCGTCTTCGACACGATCTGCCTCCGCGGGATTGCTGTTGAATTTTATCTGCAGCCAGGCCATTAGAGGCCTAGCTTTTTCTCTAGATAGTGAATGTTGACTCCGCCAATTCGGAAGCCCTCGTCACGAACTAGATCTTTTTGCAGTGGGATGTTGGTGCGAATTCCATCAATCAATAATTCGTCTAAAGCTTGTCGCATTCTACGCAGCGCTGATTCACGGTCATCACCATAGGTAATGACTTTAGCAATCATAGAATCATAGTTGGGTGGGACGCTATAGCCGCTATATAAATGCGAATCGACTCGAACACCAAGACCGCCTGGGGCGTGATAGTGCTTAATTGGGCCAGGGCATGGCATAAATGTCTTGGGGTCCTCGGCATTGATTCGGCATTCAAACGCGTGGCCTTTGATTTTGACGTCTTCTTGTTTGATCGAAAGTTTCGCGCCGCCAGCAATTAAAAGCTGTTCTTTAATGATATCTACGC
>JALRIU010000193.1 GCA_023255355.1 Pseudomonadales bacterium
TAATAAAAATATCGTTGCCTCGATTAACAACAATGGCGGTAAGGCGATTGGTCTTACGGGTAAGGATGGCAACCTTATTCGTGCCAAAAAGTTACATATCACTCGTAAAACACCCGACGTTACTGCCTCTGAGATTATCGATATCGGTCATGTAGGCGAGGTAGAATCAATCAACCGTGAAGTCCTCGATGTATTGATTAACTCAAATTTTATTCCAGTGATTGCACCTATCGGGGTAGGCAAGGACGGCAGTTCATACAACATTAATGCCGATCTTGTGGCGGGCAAAGTTGCCGAAGTCACCAAGGCCGAAAAGCTGTTGCTACTTACTAACGTTGCCGGCCTTTTAGATAAACAAGGCAATGTATTGACTGGGTTAAGTACCACACAGGTAGATGGTCTTATTGCCGATGGCACGATTTATGGCGGTATGCTTCCCAAAATCAATACAGCTCTTGAAGCCGTCAAGGCGGGCGTAGGCAGTTCTGTCATTGTCGATGGTCGCGTACCCCATGCCGTGTTGTTAGAAATTTTCACTGACGCAGGTGTAGGCACACTGATTACCAATCAACAAAAAGCATAGGAATCCTAATGAGCAAGGAAACTAAATTATCACGACGCGAGCAGATTCTGCAGGCGCTTGCCCACATGCTAGAAAATGGACAAGCAAGTAAGATTACTACCGCCAATTTGGCAAGTGCAGTAGGGGTGTCTGAGGCAGCTTTATATCGTCACTTCCCAAGTAAAACCAAGATGTTTGAGGGTTTGGTAGAATTTATCGAGCACGCAGTTTTCAGTCGCATCAACACGATTGCTAAAAACGAAGAGAGCGGTGTGGTTCGTTGTGAAAAAATTATTGCCTTGCTGTTAGCTTTTGCGGAGCGCAACCCTGGTTTAGCAAGGATAATTACCGGTGAGGCACTCATTGGAGATACCGCTCGCTTGAGTGGCCGAGTGGTGCAGTTTTTTGATCGTATTGAAACCCAATTAAAAACCTTGCTACGCGACGCCGAGATTCAAGACGGCCTTCGCACCAATGTACCTATTAGTTTGGCGGCTAATTTTATGGTAGTGCATGCCACAGGTCGCATTGGCCAATTTTCTCGTAGTGACTTCAAACGGTCACCTACAGAAAACTGGACACAACAATGGCAAATGATTTCAACAGCCGTCTTTAACAAGGCTTAAAAGAAAAGTGGCTCTGTAGCAACAGAGCCGCCTTTAAGACCCGCTTACACGCCGTATTGTGCGCGATAGGCTTGAATCGCTGGGATAAACGCCTGAAGGTCCTCACGATCGGCAATAAAACTAATGATGTCGTTAAGATCGATAATACTTACCACAGGAATACCGTAATCACTTTCTACCTGCTGAATAGCAGAAACATCACCCGTGCCACGCTCTAATCGATTAAGCCCGATCACTACTGCACCAGGTTTAGCACCAGCCGCATTAATGATATCCATCACTTCACGCACTGCAGTCCCAGCAGTAATTACATCATCAATGATGAGGATACTACCAACTAGCTCAGCACCCACGATCGTACCACCTTCACCGTGGGTTTTTGCCTCTTTACGATTAAACGCAAATGGCTTATCGGTATCGTACTGAGACGCCAAAGCCACAGCAGTGGTAGCTGCTAAAGGAATCCCTTTGTAGGCAGGCCCAAAAATGACATCGTAATTAAGACCCGCGGCATTAATTGCAGCCGCATAGCATTCACCTAATTTTGCAAGCGCTGCGCCACTGCGAAATAATCCGGCATTAAAAAAGTAGGGGCTGACACGGCCAGACTTGAGCGTATATTCCCCAAAATTGAGTACGCCATTATCTAGAGCTAATTGGATAAATTCTTTTTTGTAATCTTGCACGATGCATCCTTTGGCTGTGTTAAACCCCCTAGACTTGTTAAAACAAGCTAAAAATGTGATTTTTTTAGGGTTTTTTTAAAAAAGTGAAATATTTTACCTGAATTTACTAAAATTTTTAAAAAATTTCGTTATCATACGCACTTTTAATTAGGTCAATTCCATGCGAGTCATTAGTTTTTGCGCTGAAGGCATAAAAAAAGCAGCCAAAGCCGGCTTTTTTGATTGGGTCTTAAAACAAGACGCCGATATTATTGCTATTCAAGATTTGCAGGCTTGGGAATATGATCTAAGCAATGATTTCTTCCCGATGGAATACAATGCGTATTTCTTTGATGCTGTTGAAAACAAAAACAACGGCGTCGCTATTTATACTCGCAAACTGCCAAAAGCTATCATGACCGGCATGGCCATGGGTGATTTGGATCTTGAAGGCCGCTACATTCAAGCAGACTTTGATAACGTAAGCATTGGCAGCCTTTTGGCGCCCTATGCAGCGGACGATGATGATGCAGCCATATCCAAGAAAAACTCATTCTATCGATACTTTATTCCACACCTGGAAAAAATCACCAACAAGCGTCGTGACTATATTTTCTGTGGCAACTTTAACGTTGCGCATAGCGATATTGATGTTCAGCACCCAAGCCAACACGAAAATGTCACCCCTGGCTTTTTAAACCACGAACGTGATTGGTTTGATGAAATGCTTGGTGGTGGTGACTATTTAGATGCCTTCCGCGAAATCAACTACGACCCAGATGCATTTACCTTCTGGCCCGATGACGAAAGCCGTGAACGCAACGGCTGGCGTGTAGATACGCAAATCGTTTCAGCTGATCTACGAGATCAAATCAGCAATGTTGCGGTATATACTGACAAAGTATTCTCGCGCCACGCACCCGTCATCATCGATTACAACATCGAACTTTAAGCATTCAGGTCGATGTCTAACCATCGACCTGCTTGATCCTAGCTAGCTAAAGCTGCCTTTTGAATTTCACACAACTGTTTAATGCTTTGTTTAGCTAGTGCCAGCATCGCATTGAGTTCTGTCTCGGTGTATGGCTCGCCTTCAGCGGTACCTTGAACTTCTATGAAACCGCCTGCCTCAGTCATGATCACATTCATATCGGTTTCTGCGTTTGAATCTTCTGGATAATCTAAGTCGGTGACAGGCACGCCTTGATAGATTCCCACAGAAATCGCAGCCACCATCGCCTTCATTGGCGATTTCTTTATCATGCCGCGAGCAATCATGGTATTAAAAGCATCGGCAAGTGCAACACATGCGCCTGTAATTGACGCGGTGCGCGTGCCACCATCAGCTTGTATCACATCACAATCGACTGTCACGGTATGCTCACCGAGCAAATCCATATCGATACCCGCGCGTAATGAGCGACCTATCAAACGTTGAATTTCAACTGTACGCCCGCCTTGCTTACCGCGCGCGGCTTCGCGATCCATACGACTACCAGTAGAGCGGGGCAGCATGCCATATTCAGCGGTTACCCAGCCCTTACCTTGGCCACGCATAAAACGAGGCACGCCAGTTGAAACCGAAGCGGTGCAAATGACTTTAGTATCGCCAAACTCAACTAACACAGATCCCTCTGCGTGCTTAGTGAATTGACGGGTAATTTTAATATCACGCATTTGCTCTGGTTGGCGACCACTGGGACGTTGCATACATCTTCTCCTAAAATTGGACGTGCATTATACCCAATGCAGAACTATCTTGCTTGCTATTCACAGAGCCAGAGGTCATGTAAACTGATCTTTTTTTGCGAGAATCGACATGATCTATTCAATGACAGCCTTTGCTAGAGCCAGCACCGATGCCGAGTGCGGCAATGTCACCTGTGAAATTCGCTCTGTGAATAGTCGCTATCTTGAATCGCATTTTAAATTACCAGATGCGTTACGCGCTGCCGAAGGCCCATTGCGTGAATTGCTGCGCAATGAATTAGGCCGAGGCAAAGTTGAAGTTTCGCTGCGATATCAGCCGGTTCAAAGCGGTAATGACAACCTTCAAATAAACCAAGGTCTTGCTCAACAGATCATCAATGCAGCCACGTCTTTAGCTGATAGTAACCATGTTGTCGGCAGCGTAAACCCCATTGAAATTCTGCGCTGGCCCGGTGTTATGCAGCAAGAAAGCCTCGATGAAGAAGCGCTTGTAAATACCGCCATGAGCAGTGCAACAAAAGCCGTTGCAGATCTCAAAGACGCGCGTGCCCGCGAAGGTGAAGTTCTCGCCACGTTTATTAGCAGCCGCCTCGATGCCATTAGCGACATTTGTGAGCAAATTACACTGCTGCTACCAGAGATTATGGAAGGACAACGCCAACGTTTACAAACCCGGCTAGCCGAAGTGATGGAAACACTCGATGCTGAGCGTGTAGAGCAAGAAATGGTTATTTTGCTTCAACGTGCCGATGTCGATGAAGAACTCGATCGCCTAAAAACCCATGTAGGCGAAGTGAAAAGGGTGCTCAAAAAAGGCGGTCACTGTGGTCGTCGTCTCGACTTCTTGATGCAAGAGCTCAACCGCGAAGCCAATACGCTATCGTCAAAATCTCAAGCACATAGCACCACACAACATGCCGTTGAATTGAAGGTTTTAATCGAGCAAATGCGTGAGCAGATCCAGAATATTGAGTAGCATATTTTTTAGTTGGAATAACCTGGATTTTTCCTGGTTGTGGATGGGAATGATATAATAACGCCTCGCTTTTTTTAGTATTTTTATCCATTTCATTTTGAATTTTAAGATTCGCAAAGATAG